>NZ_BAAADB010000003.1:0-196178 GCF_039522025.1 Deinococcus depolymerans
ACGGCAGGCAGCTCAGAATGCTGAAAAGTACGTCCTGACCGGGATGGAGCAGGACGGACTCCTGCTTAAGGCCGCGTGACACGACATCGGCAGGGAAGTGGAAACTCTTGGTTAACGAAACAAACGGAATCCGTCTTACAGGTCCAGTCGCTGCACGGAGCTGCCGGCCACGCTCTTGGTGACGAGCAGGCGGCTGGGCAGGCGTTCGGACAGGCTCTCGACGTGCGTGACGACGCCCACCATGCGGCCCTGGGTGCGCAGGTTCTCCAGGGCGTTCGCCACGGCCTCCAGCGCCTGCGGGTCCAGCGTTCCGAAGCCCTCGTCGAGGAACAGCGCCCCCAGGACGTGATTGCCGGCCAGGTAGTCACTCAGGGCGATGGCCAGTGACAGCGAGGCCAGGAAGGTCTCGCCGCCCGAGAGGGTACGCACGCCCCGCGCCTCGCCGGCGTTCCAGAGGTCCTGCACGACGTACTCACCGGCATCCAGGGCCAGCCGGTAGCGGCCGTCGCTGATCTCGTGCAGCAGCAGGCCCGCGCGGGTCAGCAGCTGCGCCTCGACCTCGGCCAGCAGGAACTGCTGGAACTCGTTCGCCTTGAGGCTGTTCGTGAGGGTCTGCCAGGTATCCAGCGTGCGCGAGACGGCCAGCGCACGTTCCTGCAGTTCGGCGCGGCGTTCCAGACGCTCGCGCATGGCGCGTTCCTGCTCGGCGAGGCTGCCGGCGCGTTCACGCGCGGCCGTCAGGGCGGCCTCGGTGGCGGTCAGGTCGCGGGCCACCTGCGCCAGTGCGGCCGGGTCGAAGGGCGCGGCGCCCAGCTGCCGGTCCAGGTCGGCCAGCGCCTCGCGCAGCTGCGCGAGCTGCGCGGCGTGCGTGCGCGCGGCCTCCTCCAGCGCGGCGATGTCGTGTTCGGGCAGCGCGGCGGCGCGGGCCTGCGCGGCGTCCAGGCCAAGGCTGCCCAGCGCGGCGTCCAGGCTGGCCTGCGCCTCGGCGGCCTCCTGGGTGCGGCGCGCGGCGCTGGCCTGCACGCCGCGCAGCGTGGCGGCGGTCGCGGCGGCCTCGCCCTGAGCGCGGGCCACGCTGCCCAGCGCGGTCTGCGTGGCGGTCCGCAGGGCCTGGATCTCGGTCAGGGTGGCCTGCCGGGCGCGGGCGGGGTCGGGGCCGGCGGCGCGCACGCGGGCGGCCAGTCCGGCCAGCAGGCGGGCCGCGTCGGTCTGCGGGTCACCCGTGACGAGCGCCTCGGCGGCGCGCAGGTCCGTCTCGCGCTGCGTGAGTTGCTCGTCCCAGTTGCGGTACTCGGCGCGTTTCTCGTCCAGCCATGCCTGCCGGGATTTCTGCGCGGCGCGCAGGTCCGTGAAGCGGGTGCGGCGCTCATCCAGCGTGGCGCTCAGGGCGGCGACCTGCGCTTCGAGGGCGCTCAGGTCGGCGGCGGGCGCGGCACCCAGGGTGCGGACCACCTGACCGCACAGTGGGCAGTCGTCCCCGACGTGCAGGTGCGCGCGGTACGAGGCGAGGCCCGCATCGAGCCGCGCGGCTTCCAGCGTGCGCTGCGCGGCGTCCAGGTCGGCTTTCGCCTGGGTACCCTCGCGCTGCACGCGTTCCAGTTCGGCCTTTCCCTGTTCCTGCGCGCGTTCCTCGGCCGTGAAGCGGTCCTGCGCGGCCCGCAGGCTCACGCGTTCCGTGGCGAGCAGCGTGCGTTCCTGCCGGTGCTTCTCGGCCCGCTGCGCGCCCTCGCGTGCCGCCTGGAAGGCGTCCTCGTCCCAGTCGAGCGGCTGGGCGTGGGTGGTCTGCGGGGTGCCGCCCCAGCGTTTCAGGCGGGCGGCGTCTCCTTCCGCGTCGCGCAGCGCCTCGGCCCGCGCTTCCAGGTCCGGGATGCGGGTCTCGGCGGCCTGCGCGGCGGCCAGCGCGGTGTCGGCGGCGTGCGCGGCCTGCGCGGCCCGGTCGGCGGCGACCTGCGCGGCCTGCCGTTCGCGGTCCTCGCGTTCGGCGGCAATGCGGGCGCGTTCGGCGGCGTCCAGCAGCGGCAGCACCCCGGAGACCCGCCGGGCCCGCGCGGCCTGCTCCGCGCCGGCCTGCACGCCGGCCGCGCGGGCCTCCAGGGCGGTCAGGCGGCGGGCGGTGTCTTCACGGGCCTTCCAGACGCGTTCCTGTTCCCGCAGGCGCAGTTGCGTGGCCTGGAGTGCCTCACGCGCGTCGGTCAGGCGCTCGGCCTCGGCGTCCGTGGCTTCCCGCTCGGCTCGCAGCGCGTCGGCCGCCTCGGGTGTCACGCCCGCGTACTCGGAGTCCAGCAGGGTGTTCAGGCCCTGCGATTCCACCTTCAGCGCCCTGGCCCGGTCGGACGCGACGCGCTGCATGGCACCCACGTGGTCCAGGCCGGTCAGTTCGCCCAGCAGCGCCTGCCGCTCCTTGCCGGTGCCGTGCAGCACGCGGGAGAACTCGCCCTGCGGGAGCATCACGCTGCGCGCGAAGGTCTTGAAGTCCAGGCCCACGGCCCGGCGGATGCGGTCGTTGATGCCGCGCGCGCCTCCTTCCGAGAGGTTCGCCCAGCGGCCGTCCGCGTCCAGCCGCTCGAAACGGACCTCGTTCTCGGCCTGCTTGCGGCCCTTGGTGCGCGAGGCGCGGTACGTCGCGCCGCCCACCTCGAAGGTCAGGCTGACCGACAGGCCCCGCTCGCCCTGCGAGATCAGCGCGTCCAGGCCCGCCGCGCCCAGCCGCGCGGTCTGCCCGTACAGCGCGAAGGTGATGGCGTCCAGCAGGCTGCTCTTGCCGCTCCCGGTCGGCCCGACCAGCGCGAACAGTTCCAGGTCCCCGAATTCCAGGGTGGTGAACTGCCGGAAGGCCGTGAAGCCCTGCAGTTCCAGTTTGACCGGCTTCATCGCTGCGCCTCCGGCGTGGTGATGGTGGATGGTGGATGGTTGATAGAAGTCAGACCATCAACCGACGTTCTACCTTTCACGGCGCTCACGCGCTCTCCTCGGTGCGGGCGAGTTCATCGGCTTCCTGGAAGGCGGCGCGCAGGTCGTCGGGCAACTCGCCGCGTTTCTCCTGGTGGTAGCGTTCGTACAGGTCGATCAGGCTCAGGCCCTCGCGTTTCAGGTCGGGCGTGGCGAGGTCCTCCTGCGCCGCGTCGAGTTCGACGGCCAGGGTGGTGGGCGCGAGTTTCAGCACGCGGTCCTTCAGGCCGGGCAGGGCGGTCCCGGCGGGGGCGCGCACGACGACCTTCAGCAGGCCGCCGAAGTCACTCAGGGCCGCGAGGCGCGACTCGACGTTCTCCAGGTCCACGCGCAGGGTCCGCAGTTCGCGTCCGCTGGCGAGCGGCAGGGCGTGGACGCGGGCGGGCCGCCCGGCCTCGACCTCCACGAGGTTCACCTGTTTCTTCTCGCCGGCCTCGCCGAAGTCCAGCTGGATGACGCTGCCGGGGTAGTACGCGGGGGGCGCGTCGGAGACCTGCTGCGGCTTGTGCACGTGCCCGAGCGCGACGTACTGCGCGCCGGGCGGCAGTTGCAGGCCCGAGAGGGTGTAGCTGTTCGTCAGGTCGAACTGCAGGGTGCGCTCGGAGCCGCTGGGAACGGCGCCGTCCATGGTGGCGTGGCACATCAGCATGTTCACGCTGCTTCCGGTGAAGCCCTCGCCGAGTCGGCGCAGGAAGAAGCCCATGCCCTCGCGGTACTTCTGCCGCCACGCGCCGGTGTCGCCGCCCAGCAGGTCGGCGGCCTTCACCAGCCGCCGTTCGGACAGGTACGGCAGGGCGCCCACGACCAGACGCTCGCCGCCGCGCGTCTCGACGGTGCGGATCATGTCGGCCGGGTTGGCGGTGGGCTGCGCGACGACCTGCACGCCCACCCAGCCCAACAGCCCGGTGACCGAGGCGAGGCGGGCGGCGCTGTCGTGGTTACCGGCGATGACCACGCCCGGAATGCCCTGGTCGCGCAGACGCAGGAAGAAGTCGAACACGGCGGCCTCGGCGTCGGCCGAGGGGTTGCCCGTGTCGAACAGGTCGCCGGACACCAGGACCACGTCGGCACGCTCCGTGCGGGCCAGTCCGGCAATCTCGGTCAGGGCGTCGTGGACTTCCGGGGTGCGGTCGAACCCCCGCAGGGATCGCCCGGCATGGAAATCGGCAGTGTGAAGTACGCGCATCACAGAAAAAAATAGCATGGAGGGCGCAGCGGCCCGGTCCTGAACGCCCGCGCACACGCTGCGCGCCGGGCCGGCCGTGCATAACCGGCAGGCCAGACTGCATACGGCTTCTGGACGTGGCGGCGCCGGGCGCCGCGGCGCGCGGGCCTCCGTGGACGCCGGCAGGGGAAAGGGCTGGCCGTGTTTCAGACGCGGCGGCCGACCGGTATATGTTCAAATGCGCGAATATATATTCAAAGGGTCATTTATCATATTTATTCCCGCCGAACACTGCAAAGATGGCCGCATGTATAGCAGTGACCTCGACCTGTACACCAAGGCCCGCCTGCGGGAAACGCAGGACGTGGCCCGCGCCCAGCGCCCCGCCCGCTCCCTGACCCGCTGGGTCCGCCGCGCCGCCCGCCGCCTCGGCCGCCGCTGACCCACCCCCGGCCCCGGCCCCGTTTTGTTCATGACGGAATGGGCCGGGCCTTGCTATGCTGGCGGTCTATGTCGTTCTCCTCTCCTGCCGAGACTTTCCGCGTGTCCGGCGGTGTGAACAGGGTGCGCTTCCGCGCGGACTCGGGCTTCACGGTCATGACCGCCCGCATCCGCAACGAGGAGGGCGAGGACCCGGACGCCACCGTGATCGGCGTCATGCCGCCCCTGGAAGCCGGTGACACCTTCAGCGCCGACGTGCTCATGGAAGAGCACCGCGAGTACGGCTACCAGTACCGCGTGCTGAACCTCGTGCTCGAAGCCCAGCCGGCCGACCTGACCGAGGCCGGGATCGCCGCGTACCTCGAAGCGCGGGTGGGCGGCGTGGGCAAGGTCCTGGCCGGCCGCATCGCCGCGGCGTTCGGCGCGGCGACCTTCGACATCCTGGAAAACGACCCGGACCGGCTGATGCAGGTGCCGGGCGTGACGGGCAGCACCCTGCACAAGATGACCCAGAGCTGGTCGCAGCAGGGCCTGGAACGCCGCCTGCTGGCCGGACTGCAGGGCCTGGGCCTGAGCATCTCGCAGGCGCAGCGGGCCGTGAAGCACTTCGGCGAGGCGGCGCTGGAACGCCTGCAGGCCGACCTGTTCGTGCTGACCGAGGTCGAGGGCATCGGCTTCCTGACCGCCGACAAGCTGTGGCAGGCGCAGGGCGGCGCGCTGGACGACCCGCGCCGCCTGACCGCCGCCGCCGTGTACGCGCTGCAACAGGCCGCGCAGCAGGGCGGGCACTCGTTCCTGCCGCGCGCCCGCGCCGAGCGGGGCGTGGCGCACTACACCCGCGTGACCCCCGCCCAGGCCCGGCTGGCCGTGGAGACCGCCGTGGAACTCGGCCGCCTGAGCGACGACACGCCCCCGCTGCTGGACACCGAGGACGCGCTGCACGACCCGACCCGCATCTACCTGCCGCCCACCCTGCGCGCCGAGAAGAAACTCGCGGGCCTGATCCGCACGCTGATCGCCACGCCGCCTGCCGGGGACGAGTGGAGCGTCCCGAAGGGCGCGGCCAGGGGCCTGTCCGCCGAGCAGGCCGGCGTGCTGGACCTGCTCGGCGAGCACCGGCTGGTCGTCCTGACCGGCGGCCCCGGCACCGGCAAGAGCACCACCACCCGCGCCGTCGCGGACCTTGCCGAGAGCCTGGGCCTGGAGGTCGGCCTGTGCGCCCCGACCGGCAAGGCCGCCCGCCGCCTGGGCGAGGTGACGGGCCGCACGGCCAGCACCATTCACCGCCTGCTCGGGTACGGCCCGGCGGGCTTCCGGCACAACCACCTGGAACCAGCCCCGTACGACCTGCTGATCGTCGACGAGGTCAGCATGTGCGGCGACGGCCTGATGCTCTCGCTGCTCTCGGCGGTCGCGCCGGGCGCGCGGGTGCTGCTGGTGGGCGACACCGACCAGCTGCCCCCCGTGGACGCCGGCCTGCCCCTGCACGCCCTGACGCAGACCGCGCCCACCGTGCGCCTCACGCAGGTGTACCGGCAGGCGGCCGAGAACCCGATCATCCGCGCCGCGCACGGCCTGCTTCAGGGGCAGGCGCCGCAGTGGGGCGACCCCCGATTGAACATCACGGAAACCGAACCGGACGTCGGCGCCCGGCGCGTGGCCCTGCTGGTCCGCGACCTGGGCGGCCCCACGCAGGTGCAGGTCCTGACGCCCATGCGCAAGGGCCCGCTGGGCGTGGACATGCTCAACCACCACCTGCAGGGCCTGTTCAACCCCGGCGAGGGCGGCGTGCGGATCGCGGACGCGCACGCCCGGCCCGGTGACGTGGTCGTGCAGACCAAGAACGACTACACCAACGAGGTCTTCAACGGCACGGTCGGCACCGTCCTGAAGGCCGACGGGTCGCGCCTGACCGTGGATTTCGACGGGAACATCGTGGAACTCGCGGGGGCGGAACTGTTCAACCTGCAGCTCGGGTACGCGCTGACCGTGCACCGCGCGCAGGGCAGCGAGTGGGGCACCGTGCTGGGCGTGCTGCACGAGGCGCACATGCCCATGCTCAGCCGCAACCTCGTGTACACCGCCCTGACCCGCGCCCGCGAACGCTTCTTCGCGGTCGGGTCCGGCAGCGCCTGGCAGCGGGCCGCCGGCCGCCAGCGCGAGGAACGGCACACGGCACTGCTGGAACGCATCCGCGCCCGCTGACCCGCGCCCGCCCGTCCGGGGAGAACCAGCTTACAGAATCCTCACGGAAAGTCACGCGAGTTTGAGGATTTTCACACCCCCCGATTCGGGGAGTGAGATTTCCCGCATTCGGCGCCCATACTGAAGACATGCGCACCCACGAACGGACCCAGGGCGCGACCCTGATCGTGTCGCTGCTGTTCGTCATGCTGATCCTGGCGGTGATCATGAGCGTCACCGCCCAGGTCACGCTCTCGGCACGCCGCTCCAGTGTCGACCAGGACGCCATCCTGCGCGCCCAGTTCGCCGCGGAGTCCGGCGCCGCGCGCGTCCAGGCCCGCCTGCGGGTCCTGGGCAACCTCCTGAGCAGCGCCTCGCTGCCCCCGGACGGCACGCAGGTCCTGAGCGACCTCGCCGCCCTGTGCGGCCTGGGCAGCCTGCCCGTCGCCGCGGACGGGCAGACCCTCTGCACCCTGGACCCCACCGCCGGCCTGAACAGCGCCGTCAGCGGCGTCAACCCCCGCGTGGCGCTGCTCGTGAACGCCGTCGGCCAGCAGGCCTTCGAGGAGGCCGGCATCAGCGGCGCCACCCCCGCCGTCCGCAGCCGCTTCTGGTCCGACCTGTTCTCCGGCACCCAGGGTGTCGCCCTGGACGGCGATCAGGACGCCTCCAGCTACGCCGTCACCTACGGCCTCAGGCCGCTGGCCGTCATCCGCGACAGCGCCACGCAGTACCGCGTGACCTTCGACGTCCCCGACGTGACCGTCACGGGCCGCGCCGGCACCGCCACCCGCACCGTCGCCGTCCGCGCCAACCTGCCCACCCTGAACCTGCTCGTCAGCCAGCCGTCCCTGGCCCCCTACGCGCTGCTCACCAACCACCACTTCAACAGCCCCGACTCCGAAACGAACGGCAACCGCATCACCTTCACCAGCCGCACCCTGTTCAGCGGCCCGGTCCACACCAACCAGCAGTTCATGTTCCAGGGTAAACCCTGGTTCGGGGGGGCCGTCACCAGCGCCGGCTGCCCGGGCGGCACCCTCGGCGCCCAGTGCAACGCCACCATCCGGACCGCCGCGCAGCCCGGCGCGTACTTCGCCGGCACCTTCCGCAGCGTGACCGACATGACCCCCAGCCCCGCCACCCCGACCGAATGCGCGCCCGGTGACGCGGCCTGCGCCGCCAGCCCCGGCGTGGCCCCCACCTTCGCGCAGGGCGTCGACTGGGACTCCCCGGTCCTGCCACTGCCCACCAACAGCAGCGACCAGCAGGCAGCAGCGCAGACCGGCGGGATCGCCGTGCCCGGCAACGTCAGCAGCCTCAGCCTGTACCGCGACACGGTCGCCGGTCAGGACGTGCAGCGCGTGACCTTCACCACCGACGCCGGCGGCACGCCCGTCACCACCCAGCTGGCCTTCGGCGCGGACCGCCGCCTGCGCATCCTGACGCCCGACGGCAGCTGGCAGGACGCCACCCGCAACCCCGACGGCACCTTCACGCCCGGCAGTCCCGCCGCGCCCTTCAACGGCGTGATTCACGTCGACGGGAACGTCGGCAGCCTGAACGCCGGCCCGAACGCCACGTCGGGCGCGGCCGTCGCGCCCTTCGCCGGACTGACCCTGGCCGCCGCCGGCGACATCGACATCACCAGCGACCTGCGCTACGCCGACCCGCCCTGCAGCGGCGCCCACACCCGCAACGGCGACGGCACCGTCACGCCCGCCCCCTGCACCAACCTGGCCGCGCAGAACATCCTCGGCATCTACGCCAGCCAGGGCAACGTGAACCTCATCCGCCCCGGCAACGGAAAACCCACCGAACTCGGGAACGACCCCACCATCCACGCCGTCCTGATGGCCGGCCAGGGCGCCGTGCAGGTCGACGGGTACAACACCGGCAGCGCCCTGGGCAGCGTGAACCTGATCGGCGGCGTGATCGAGAACTACTACGGCGCGTTCGGCACGGTCAACGGCGACACCCAGCAGACCGGGTACAGCCGCAACTTCGTGTTCGACCCCCGCACCCTCAGTGGCCTGCGCCCCCCGTACTTCCCCACCGCGCAGACCTGGACGGTCGGCCTCTACGACGGCCCGGCCCCCGTGACCGACCCGCGCCTGCGGGGCGACACCATCAGCACGGCAGGCAACCCGTGACCCCCGGACACCCCCGCGCCCGGCAGGCCGGATTCACGCTGCTGGAACTGCTGATCGCCATGGCGATCCTGGCCATCGTGGCCGGCATCTTCAGTTTCTCCCTGCTCGGCACGTACCGCGCCAGCCAGGTGCGCGAGGCCGCCGCGCAGCTCACCGCCGACCTCCGGCAGGCCCGCAGCGACGCCCTGAGAACCGGGCAGTCCGCCAGCGTGACCGTCGCCGCCAACTCGGCGGCGTACACCTTCACCCGCGCCGGCACCCCACAGGCCCGCACGCTCCCCAACGGGGTCACGCTGACGTCCGTGGTGGGCGCCAGCAACGTCATCTACACCGCCCCGACCGGCACGACCGGCGGCAACGGCACCACCTGGACGCTCACCAGTCCCGGCGGCACCCGCAGCCTGAAGGTCAAGGTCATCGGGATCACCGGAAAGGTCATGATCGATGCGACGAACTGACACGCCTCCCCTCCAGGCCAGCGCCACCTCGGCACCCCGCCCGCGACCCGCGCCCACCCGCCACGCGCGGGGCTTCACGATTGTCGAGGTGCTCGTGGCCGTGCTGCTGACCAGCGTCATCGCCTTCGTCGTCCTGACCCCCCTGACCGGCTTCTTCGGCCTGACCCGCCGCAGCACCGAGCAGGTCACCGCCACCCAGCAGGCCCAGCAGGTCCTGGAAAGCGTCCGCGGCGACTGGCTCAGCACCGCCAACTACGACCAGCGCTGCGCCACCCAGCCCGTTCCGGCCAGCGCGCAGGTCACGCTCACCAACCTCGACGTGAACGGCAACCCCACCGGCACCCCCGACCTGAACGCCAGCTGCGGCAGCAACCCCCCGGACCCCGCCCCGGTCCGGCGCATCAACGTGCAGGTCACGCTGGGCACCGCCACCTCCAGCCTCAGCGTGGACGTCGCCCGCCCATGACCCTGCCCCCCACGCCCCCCGCCCGCACCGCCGCCTTCACGCTCATCGAACTGCTCGTCGCGGTTGCCCTGGCCCTGATCATCCTGTTCGCCGCGTCATCCCTGCTGATCTCTTCCTCCCGCTCGTCCGGGGACCTGCAGGCCAGGAACGACCTCCTGCAGGAACAGCAGATCGCGCAGAACTACCTGATCGCCAACGTCCGGGAGGCCGCCTACGTGTACCCGCAGGGCACGGTCCTGAACCTCGGCAGCGGAAAGACGACCAAACGGCCCGGTGGGGGGCCCTGGGTGGTCGGCAGCGCCACCGTCCCGATCCTGGCGATCGTGAAATCCCCGGAGGTGCCGGTCAGTGGATGCAGCGCCAGCAACGACCGCGCCTGCTACAAGTTCAAGGCCTACTACCCGGTCCTGCGCAAGACCTGGGTGAGCGACGCCGCCGGCACCCAGAACGACCCCGGCGCCGACCCGAGCAACGAGGACAGCTGGCTGCTCATCGAATACACCAAGAACCTCGTGCAGACCACCCCGCCCACCCTGACCGAGCTGACCGCGCTGGCCCCCACCGGCCTGAACGGCGAGAGCGGCCGACTCCTGCTGGACTACGTGCAACCCGCAGTGACCGGCCTGCCGCCACTCTTCAGCGTGCCGCCCGCCGGACCGCAGGCCGCCGGACAGACCCGCGTCACCGTCAACCTCAGTGCCAGCCGCGTGACCTCCGGCAAGGTGGTCGCCGTGCCCGCCCGCAACAGCACCGACCCCGCCACCTGGGTGCAGCCCGTCCTGGTTGCCCCGCGCAACGTCGGTCGCCTCGCTCCCTGAACACCCCCGCACTGCACGGGCAGAAGCTGCCGGATCACGCCGTCACCCGACCGGCACCTCCCGGTCGTCCGGCAGGCGCCGCACACCCGACACCTCCACGTCCAGGCGCAGGCGGTCGCCGTCCAGCGCCGCCGCCTCCCGCGCACTCAGGGTCAGGGACAGAGGCCCCCACGCGTGCGCGACCGTCACCTGCACGCCCCCCTCTACCGGTTGCCGCGCCGTCACCGGCAAACGGTCACCCACGCCGGGCCGCAGCGCTTCCTCCGGCACGAACCGCACCCAGCCCGGCCCGTCCGGCAGGAGGTTCGACTCGCCCAGGAACGCCGCCACCCACGCCGTCGCGGGCCGCGCGAACACCTCCTCGGTGGCCCCCACCTGCACCAGTTCACCCGCCCGCATGACCGCCACGCGCGCAGAGAGCGCCCGCGCCTCCCGCTGATCATGCGTCACCAGCAGCACCCCCGCCCCCACCCGCGCGAACAGCGACCGCAACCCTACCCGCAGCTCGGCCCGCAGCCGCTCATCCAGGTTCGACATCGGCTCGTCCAGCAGCAGCAGCCCCGCCCCCGTCGCGAGCGCCCGCGCCAGCGCCACCCGCTGCGCCTGCCCCCCTGACAGCCCCGCGACCCGCCGCGCCTCCAGCCCCGGCAGGTCCACCAGCGCCAGCGCCTCGCGCGCCCGCGCCTCCGCCACCGCGCGCCCCGCCCCCCGCACCCGCGGCCCGTACGCCACGTTCCCCAGCACGCTCAGATGCGGGAACAGCGCGTAATCCTGAAACACCAGCCCCACCCCGCGCGCCTCCGGCGGCAGGCCCGTCACGTCCCGCCCCGCCACCACCACCGACCCCGCATCCGGCCGCTCCAGGCCCGCCACCACCCGCAGCACCGTGCTCTTCCCGCACCCGCTCGGGCCCAGCAGCGCCACCGTCTCACCCGCTGCCACGTCCAGCGACACGTCCCGCACCGCCGCCACCCCACCAAACGACTTGCGGAGACCAGCGAGGGACAGGGCAGCGGGAAGGTCGTTCACGCGAGACAGCATGTCATACGGATTCCGTCTGTTTCGCCGACCATCCGGAACTTCACCGGATTGCCAGCTCCACGTCCGGAACCCGCCCAGCTCCTTCTCTGCGCAGCAGCTCTCCGAGTCGCATCCGCTCGGATTGAATGGGCTTTGCAGCCCATTCAATCGGAGTCCGTATCACGTGACCTCGCCCTCGCCGCCGTCCAGCAGGGTGAAGGCCAGGGTGGACAGCAGCAGCAGCGCGGTCGCCAGCGCGCAGGCCTCGCCGAGGTTGCGTTCGCCGGGGCGGCCCAGCCGCTCGTACAGGCCGGTGCTGAGGGTCGCCCACTCGGGCCGCGTGAGGACCAGCGTCGCGCCGAACTCGCCCAGCACGGTCGCCAGGGCCAGCGCCCCGCCGCCCCGCAGCGCCGGGAAGGCCAGCGGCGCGGTGACGGACCGGAACGCCGCGCCGCGCGTGGCGCCCAGCGAGCGGGCTGCCCCCAGCAGCCGGGGTGGAATGGCCCGCAGCGCGGGCAGCAGCGAGCGCACCACCAGCGGCCACGCCAGCAGCGTGTACGCCGCGATCAGCATGGGCAGCGTCGCGGCCAGCGCCGGGTACGCCAGCAGGTACCCGACTGCGAGGCTGACGGGGGAGACCATCAGTGGCAGCAGTGACACCAGGTCCAGTGCCCGCGACCCGGCACGCCACGCACCCAGCGCGTACAGACCGCCCAGCAGGGTGGCGCCCGCCAGGGCCATCAGTCCGAACCGCAGCGTGTTCCACACCAGCAGCGGCGTCGCTTCGTCCGCCAGGACGCCCTGCCAGTACGCCAGCGTGAACCCCGACGCGCCCAGCACGCCCCGCAGCATCACTGCGATCAGCGGCGCGAAGCACACGAGCGCCACCACCCCACCCAGCCCCAGCAGCGCCGCCCGCGCCCCGCCCCGCGCACGCGGCAGGCCCCCCAGCGGCACACCCACCCCACCGCGCGACAGCGCCACGTACGCCCAGGTCGCCAGCAGCGTGAACCCCAGCTGGCCCACGATCAATGCACTCGCCTCCGACAGGCGCAGCTGCAGGGCCGTCAGCGTGTAGATCTCCACCTCCAGCGTCGCGAACCGCTCGCCACCCAGCGCCAGCGGAAGGCCGAAACTCAACGCCGAGTACAGGAACACCAGCACCACCCCCGCCAGCACCCCCGGCAACGCCAGCGGCAACGCCACGCCCAGCGCCGCCCGCCACCAGGGCGCCCCCAGCGACCGCGCCGCCCCCAGCACGTTCCCCGGCACCCGCGCGAACCCCGCGTAACTCAGCCGCACCAGCACCGGCACGTTGAAGAACAGGTTTCCCAGCACCAGCAGCGCCGGCGTGTCACTCAGGTCCACCCCGCTCAGGCGCGTCACCCAGCCCTGCGGGCCCAGCAGCGCACTCAGGCCCAGCACCGCCACCAGCGTCGGCGTCACGAACGGCAGCAGCAGCAGTCGCAGGAACAGCGCCTTCCCGCGCACCTCGAAGCGCGACAGCAGGAACGCGAGCGGCACCCCGATCAGCGCCGCCACGCCCGCCGTCACGCCCGCCTGCGTCAGCGTCCACGCGAGGCGACCCTGGAAGTACGGGTCACGCCACACGTCCAGGGTCACGCCACCCTCCCGCAGCGTTCTGGCCAGCGGCAGGACGAGGCAGAGTGCCACGAAGATCAGGCCGGGCAGGGCGAGGAGCCAACCCTGGAGTTTCGTGGACGTCATAGGGGGGCGCCTGCGGCGGGCTGCCCCACCCCCCAGCCCCCTGCCCCAGAGGGGCAGGGGGAGCAGCGTTGCACTGGGCAGGTATTTCGCTGAGGTGATCGGTGGGTGTGGGGCGGGTCCGGCCACGGATGGGGCTGCCTACCTCCGCCTGCGCGCCGTGCGCCCCGCGCGCTTCGCGCACGACGGGCTCGGTTGCGGCTTCGGTTGTGCGGCGGGGTGTCTTGGTGCATGTCGGCAGGTTCTACTTTCTCAGCTCAGGCTGAAGCAGGTGTGCAGGCTCCCCTCTGAGGGGAGCTGTCAGCGCAGCTGACTGATACGGACTCCGATTGAATGGCTTACAAAGCCGTTCAATCCGAGCGGATGCGACTCGGAGAGCTGCTGCGCAGAGAAGGAGCTGGGCGGGTTCCGGACGTGGAGTTGACAGATCGGTGGTGTTCCGATCTGTCAACGAAACAAACGGAATCCGTATGAGGGGTCCTGCGAAGCAGCTGTGTTGCCGTTCCCACTTCCCACTCCCGACTGCCCACAACCCTCACCGCGCCCGGAGCACCTGCGTCACCCAGGCGTCCACGAGGCGCTGGGGGTTGCTGGCGACCTCTGCCTTGATGGGGGTGGGGGTGGGTTCCTGCGCGAAGGTGAACACGGGGTTCAGGGGGGTGCCTTTGATGGCGGGGTAGATCCACATGCGGGTGGGGATGTCGGTCTGGACGGGTGCGCCGAGCATGAAGTCCACGAATTTCCGGGCGAGGGCGGTCTGTTTGCTGCCTTTCAGGATGCCGACGCCCTCCAGCTGGGTGTAGGTGCTGCCGGGCAGGAACAGGTTGGCGGTGGGGGCCTGCGCGGGGAGGTTGGCGGGGTTGAAGCCGTCGGCGTAGAAGACCTCGGCGGCGGGGCTGCTGGCGTAGGACAGGACGATGGGGTACTTGCCGCCGTTGCGGGTGAAGTCCTTGTAGTACGCGTCGCTCCAGCCGCGCGTGACTTTCATGCCACCCTGCCGGGCGGCGCGCCACCAGTTCCAGGCACCCGCCTCGCCGTAGTGGTTGACGGTGGCGAGCAGGAAGGCGAGGCCGGGGCTGCTCGTGGCGGGGCTCTGCACGACCGTGAGTTTGGCGTAGGCGGGGGTTTTCAGGTCGTCGAGGCTTCTGGGCAGGGCGACCTTGTTCTTCTCGAACCACGTGCGGTCGTAGTTCAGGGCGACGAAGCCGTAGTCGACGGTGTTCAGCAGGCCGTCCTCGCCCAGGCGGTACGCGGCGGGCACGCGGGAGAGCGCGGGGCTCTTGTACGGCTGGAGGATGCCGGCCTGCCGGGCGCGGGGCAGCAGGCTGTTGTCGAGGCCGTACACCACGTCGGCAACGGGGGCGCGGCGGGTGAGGATCAGGCGGTTCAGGAGTTCCCCGGCGTCGCCGCCCTTGATGAAGCGCACCTTTGCCCGGTTCTGCGTCTCGAACGCGGCGATCAGTTTCCTGTCCACGTCGAAGGAGTCGTGCGTGATGACGGTCAGGGTGGCCTGGGTGGGGTTGCCCTGGGCGCTGGCGGCGCTGGCAAGGGCAAGGGCGGCAAGTACGGTCAGTGTGTTACGCATATGGAAAGTCCCCTCGCGTCACGAGGGGAAGCGGTGGGCCGCCACACGTGGGGTGTGGGCTGCCGGTCACGCTCCCTCCGCCGGTATGACCCGGATCAGGTTCTTTGGGGTCAAGTCTCAGCCCGCCGCTGTCGGCAGGCACCCCCGGTGACGCATCCGGCAGGATAGCGCAGGCCGCCGCGTGGGGGGTGTCCTGCGTCACCTGTTGCGGTTGCGGGGCGCGGCGCGTGCCACGCTGGGCCATGCGGAATCTGCTGGTGTGGGTGGTCGTGCAGGATGAGCGGGGCCGGGTGCTGCTGGGCCGCCGGGACGGATCGGCGTACGGGCACGGGCTGTGGGGCCTGCCGGGCGGGCAGGTGGAGCCGGGCGAGGGTCTGCCGGAGGCGGCGGCGCGTGAGGTGCGCGAGGAGGTGGGCCTGAGCCTGGACCCGACCGGCCTGCGGGTGCTGGGTGTGCGGCGGTACGAGGTGGACGGCGCGCAGGGCACGGACTTCCTGTTCCGCGCGCCAGGGTGGGCGGGTGTGCCGCGGGCGCTGCACAAGACGTCCGGGGTCGCGTGGTTTGCCCCCGACGCGCTGCCGGACGACGCCCTGCCGTGGATCGCGCCGCTGCTGGACGCGCACCTGCGGCGGGGTGTGTGCGTGACCGAGCAGCTGGCCGACGTGCGGCAGGCGCGGGTCCTGGTGTGATGCGGATGCGGTCTGTTTCGTTGACAACCCGGGAAGACACCGGGTTGCCAACTCCGCGTCCGGCATCCGCTGGGCTCCTACTCGCGTCCGCTCGGATTGAACGGGTTGCAAAACCCGTTCAATCGGAGTCCGTATGACCTTTCATCTGGTGGCGTGGGCGGTGCTGCTGGATGACCGGGGGCGGGTGCTGCTGGGGCGGCGCAGCGGGACGTCGTACGCGGACGGTCTGTGGGGGCTGCCGGGCGGGCATGTGGAGGCGGGGGAGACGCTGGCGGGCGCGGCGGTGCGTGAGGCGGCCGAGGAGGTGGGCGTGAGTCTGGACCCGGCGGCGCTGGCCTGCCTGGGCGTGGCGCGCTATGACCTGGACGGCACGCAGGGGCTGGACGTGTTCTTCGAGGCGCGCGTGTGGGTGGGAACGCCGCGCCCGCTGGAGAAGACCTCGGAGGTGGGGTGGTTCGCGCCTGGCGATCTGCCGCCGGACGCGTTGCCGTGGCTGGGTGCGGCGCTGGCGTTGCATCTGCGGGATGGGGTGCGGCTGGCCGAGCAGGTGGACGGCATGGCGCAGGTGCAGGCGTTGCGGCTGGCCCCGACAGCACACTGACGGGTGTCCGGTCGGGTTGGACGGGTGCGCCTCTGTGACGAAAGGCGCGGTTGCATGTCTTTCCATCTGGAATACTTCCAGATGAAATGAGTGCTGCGACTTCCCCCCATCCCGCCCCCGGCACCGGCCCGAGCGCCCCCGACGACGCCCTGTACCTGCTGGTGCGCACCACCCTGCGCTTCTCACGGCGCTTCAAACACGCCCTCGACGAGCCACTGGAACGCGCGCTGGGCCTGAACACCAAGGAACTGCTGGTCCTCGCCAGCATCATGGACGGCGCAGGCACGCCCGGCGCGGTCGCCGCCCGCCAGAACCTGCCCGCCCCCACCGTGACCCGCATCGTGACCAAACTGGTCGGCGCGGGCCTCGTGCAGCGCGTCACGGACCCCGCCGACCTGCGCCTGCAGCGCCTGCAGCTCACCCCGCAGGGCGAGGCCACCCGCGCCCGCACCCGCGCCACCGGGCAGGACATCGTGCAGGCCCACTTCGGGCACCTGCCGCCCGAGCGCGTGCAGGCTGCCCTGGCCGCACTGAACGCCCTGGACGACGCACTGAACGACCCCACCGGAGAACGCGCATGACCCCACCCACCCCCGCCACGCACAGCGGCCTGAACGAACGCGAGAAGATCCTGGCCTTCGTGGGCATCCTGACCGTGCTGTTCCTCTCCAGCCTGAACCTGACCGTCGTCGGCAGCGCCATGCCGCGCGTCATCAGCGACCTGGGCGGCTTCCACCTGTACGCCTGGGCCTTCACGGCGTACTCGCTGGCCACCACCATCACCATTCCCATCGTGGGCACCGTCAGCGACCGCTACGGCCGCCGCCCCCTGATCCTGCTCGGCATCGCCGTATTCACGCTGGGCAGCGTGGGGCTGGGCTTCGTGCAGAACATGGAACAGCTGATCCTCCTGCGCGCCGTGCAGGGCATCGGCGGCGGCACCCTGATGGCCATGAGCTTCACCGCCATCGCCGACCTGTTCACGCCCATCGAACGCGGCCGCTACCAGGGCTACACCGGCGCCGTGTGGGGCGTCAGTTCCGTCGTGGGGCCGCTCGTCGGGGGCTTCCTGACCGACCACCTGGGCTGGCGCAGCGTGTTCTTCGTGAACCTGCCGTTCGCGCTGCTCGCCGCGTACTTCATCTGGCGGTTCTTCCGCCTGCCCGCCCCCGGCACGCGCGGCCACTTCGACGCCCTCGGCGCCCTGCTGCTGGGTGCGTCCGTCACCACCCTCACCCTGGCCCTCTCGTGGGGCGGCGGCACGTACGCCTGGACCAGCCCGGCCATCCTGGGCCTGCTGCTCGGCACCGCCGCGCTGTTCACCGGGTACGCGCTGCACAGCGCCCGCCAGGAACGCCCCATCCTGAACCTGCGCCTCCTGAAGGACCGGGGCATCGCCGTCGCGTCCTTCGCGGGCTTCCTGACGAGTGCGGGCATGTACGCCGCGATCCTGTACCTCCCGCTGTACATGCAGGGCGTGCGCGGCTCCAGCGCCAGCGGCAGCGGCCTGGCCCTGGCACCACTGATGTTCGGCATGATCCTCACCAGCACCCTGAGCGGGCAGATCGTCAGCCGCACCGGCCGTTACAAGAACCTGATCCTGACCGGCGGCCTGGTCGCCACCGCCGCGCTGCTGCTCGCCACCACCCTCGGCACCGACACCCCGCTGCTGCTGGCCGTCGGCATCATGGTCCTGCTCGGTCTGGGCCTCGGCCCCGTGAACAGCCAGCTGACCCTGGCCGTGCAGAACGCCGCGCCCCGTGAACAGCTGGGCAGCGCCACCGGCGGCAACCAGTTCTTCCGCCAGATCGGCGGCACGCTGGCGGTCAGCCTGTTCGGCGCCCTTGTGAACACCCACCTGAACAGCCACCTCGCCGCCAGCCTCCCGGCCCAGGCCCGCGACCTGCCCGCCCCCGTGCAGGACGCCATCGCCAACCCGAACCTGCTGACCAGCCCGCAGGCCACCGCGCAGCTCGGCGCGGGCCTGGGCAAGCTCGGAGACGGCAACCTGCTCCAGCCCATCCTGGACGCCCTGCGCGGCGTGATGGCCGGAGCGATCGATCAGGTGTTCCTGGTCTCCGC
Source organism: Deinococcus depolymerans (assembly GCF_039522025.1). Taxonomy (NCBI): domain Bacteria; kingdom Thermotogati; phylum Deinococcota; class Deinococci; order Deinococcales; family Deinococcaceae; genus Deinococcus; species Deinococcus depolymerans. Next base: position 18,337 of record NZ_BAAADB010000003.1, read on the forward strand.
CGTGCTGGTCGGCCTCGCCTTCCTCTCCACCCTGATCCTCCCGGAACGCCCCCTCACCAGCCGCGCCGGACTGGCGCCCAGGGCCGAGGACCTGAAAGCCAGCGCCACCGACTGAAGGAATTGGTGGGGGTGTGGGCTGCGGGGAGGAGATTCCCGCCGCCCACACCCCTTATGGCAGCGGCCCCTCACGGCAGCGGCCAGGTGATCGTGCCGTTGCGGTCGGTGCGCCACGCGCGGGTGTGCGCGGCGGCCAGTCTGCCCAGCACGTCCGGGTGGGGGTGACCGTAGGTGTTGCGGCCCACGCTGATCACGGCGTCGGCAGGGCGCGCCTGCGCCAGCAGGGCCTCGCCGGTGCTGTGGCGGCTGCCGTGGTGCGCGACTTTCAGCAGGTTCAGCGGGCCGGTGTTCAGCGCGGCCTCGGCGGGGGCGGGCAGGTCACCCAGGAACGCGGCGTGCCAGTCGCCCACATCCAGGCGGACAGCCACGCTGTTGTCGTTGTCCTCGGTACTCCACACGTTGCCGGGAGGCCACAGGACCGTCAGGGCCGCGCGGCCCGCCTGCACGCGGTCGCCGCGCCGCACCTCGCGTACCGGCACGCCGCGCACCTGCGCCTCGTTCAGCACGGCCGTCAGGACCGGGTCGTCCGTCTTGCGTTGCCCGATCCACAGCTCCCCGACCGGCAGGGCGCGCAGCACGCCGCTCACGCCCTCGATGTGGTCCGTGTCGGCGTGCGTGGCGATCACCACGTCCAGTTTCCGAACGCCCAGCGCCCGCAGGGCCGGGACGACCGTGCGCCCGCCCACGTCGTAGTCACTGCCGACCGAGCCGCCCGCATCGATCAGGACCGTCAGGCCCGGCAACCTTAGCAGCGTGCTGTCGCCCTGCCCCACGTCCAGGAACACGATGTCCTGCGCGGGCCGCACCCAGCCGGGCAGCGCCGTCAGCAGCGTGCCCGCCAGCACCGCCCCCACGACCGCGCGGCCCGGCACGCGCCCCAGCAGCCACAACCAGCCCGCCCCGGCCGCCGTGACGAACGCCACGAACCCCGCCGGGCCGATCACGCCCCAGCTCAGGACCGGCGCCTGCCCGAACGTCTGCGCGACCAGCAGCAGCGCCGACGCCAGCGGCCCGTTGATCAGGTTCAGCGGCGCGGCCAGCGGCCCCAGCAGCCCCGCCAGGAACCCCAGCGGAACCAGCGCCGCCATGATCACGCCCGCCACGAGGTTGGCGGGCAGGCCCACCAGCGGCACCTGCCCGAACGTGCCCGCAATGACCGGCAGGGTGCCCAGTTCCGCCAGCACGGTCGCCGCGACCGCCAGCCGCAGCGCGTGCGGCCAGCGCGCCGGCAGCCGCCCGGCCAGCCGCGCCGAGCCGGTCAGGGCCAGCACCGCCAGGAACGACAGCCCGAAACCCAGGTCCAGCAGCCACAGCGGGAACAGCAGCAGGCACAGCAGCGCCGCCAGCGCGATCAGGCCCAGCGGGTCGGGCCGCCCGCGCCCCACCGCCAGCGCGACCAGCGCCACGCCGCCCATGATCACCGCCCGCGTGATGCTCGGGGACGGCTGCACCAGCAGCAGCAGGTACGGCAGCAGCAGCGCCGCCGGCAGCCCGTAACGCCACGCGGGCGGCGCCCCGGCGCGGATCAGCAGCCACAGCAGCACGCCCGTGATCAGCGCGACGTTCTGCCCGGACAGCGCCATCAGGTGCGCCAGTCCCGCACGTGAGAAGGCGTCCCGCACCGCGTACCCCCCGGCGAACTCCTCGCGGCTGATGTCGGCCCGGTCGCCCAGTTCGATCGCCTGCATCAGCGCCGCGCGCCGGTCGTCCAGTCCGGCGCTCAGGCCGCGCCGGAACCAGCCGCGCAGCCCCCGCCCCGGCGTGTGCGCCTGCACGCGCGCCGCGACCAGCACCGCGCCCGGCGTGGGCAGCAGCAGCCCACCCTGGGCGCGCAGCCACGCCGCCTGATCGAACCCGCCGGGCGTGCGCCGCCCCTCCGGCGCGACCAGCCGACCCGACACGGTCAGTTGCCCCGCGCCCTGCGTGGGTTTCGGCGCGACCGCCACCCGCGCGCGCGGCTCACGCAGCGTCAGGAACTGCCCGTCCCACTCGCCCTTCAGGGTCACCTGTGCCCCCAGCCACGGCGTCATGGGGTCCGGGCGGGCCAGCACGGTGCGCGCCGACAGGAACCCCGCTCCCACGCCCGCCACGGCCAGCCCCAGCAGCAGGCCCCGGCGGGGTTCACGGCACGCCAGCGCCCCCAGCAGCCCACCCAGGCCCGTCAAGGACAGCAGGCCGGATTCACTGAAGTCCAGCGTGACCCCCAGCGCCAGCAGGATGCCCGCGATCACGCCCAGCACCGCCGGAACCGACCACGCCGTGCGGGCCGCCCGCGCCGCCGCCAGCGCTGGCCTGGGCGCCGCCTCCACGTGCGCGCGGCCCAGCGGACCGGGTGCGTGCCGTCCGCTCACGCGGCCCCCGGCGCCGGGGGCCGCCCCCACCCGGTCAGAACGTCACCAGCGGGGTCAGGGTCTTCAGGGCGGCCGGTCCGACGCCCTTGACCCGGTCCAGGTCGGCCAGCGAGCGGTACGGGCGGCCCGCGATGATCTTCGCCGCCAGGGACGGCCCCACCTTCGGCAGCGCCTCCAGCTGCTCGGGCGTGGCGGTGTTCAGGTTCACCCGCCCCGAGATGAGTGGCTGCACGCTGGCCGTGACCGGGTAACTGGGCGGCTCCTGGGCGGCCCTGGCGGCGGGCAGCGCGGCGGGTGGCGGGAGGTTCACGCGCGTCACGGCCGGCACCTGCGGGCGCGGCAGGAGGGCCGGGCCCAGGCTCAGGGCCGCGCACAGCAGCGTGCCTGCGGTCAGCAGGGCCGTCCAGCCCCGGTCGTTGCTGATCATGAGGTCAGCTTAGTGGCGCGGCCCGCTGCTGTCGCGCGACGATGCGGTCCGCAGCGCCGTGCGCCCGCGCACCGTCCGCCTCTTGGACGCTGCTGGCCTTCCGTGATACACTCCCGGAGTTTGCCCTCCGCAGGGGGGCGCTATCGCGTGAGGCTGCCACGACCCCAGGAGAGGGGCAGTTCCGCGAGCAAGGAGAGCACCATGAAGCGTACCTACCAGCCCAACGTCCGCAAGCGGGCCAAGACCCACGGCTTCCGCGCCCGCATGAAGACCAAGTCCGGCCGTAACATCCTCGCGCGCCGCCGCGCGAAGGGCCGTCAGCAGCTCACCGTCTCCGACGAGTAAGCCCCTGCCTTCAGGAGCGACCCCTATCGCCCGTGCAGTTCAGTCCAGCGCCACGCAGGAACGGCCCCGCCGTCCGGTGGCGCTGGATTCGTTGCGTGGCGACCGCGAATTCCGCAAGGTCCGCAGTCACGGCCTCGCGGTCCGGGACCCGCTGTTCACACTGCGCGTCACCGAGTACCGCCCCCGCCACGGCGAGACGTGGCGACCCCGCGCGATCATCGGCATCGTGGTCAGCAAAAAGACCCTGAAGCGCGCCGTGGACCGCAACCGCGCCCGCCGCCGCGTCCGCGAGGCACTGCGCACCCTGCCCGGCGGCCTGCCCCCCTGCCGCGCGATCCTGCTGCCCAACCCGGCCGTCCTGACCGTGCCGTTCCCGCAGTTGCAGGCCGCCCTGGTCCGCGCGCTCTCCCGCGCTCCGGGCCGCGTGAAACGCGGCGGTTCCGGCAGCAGGCAGGGCGGCGGGAACGCCGCAGGCCCACGGGACGTACCTGCTTCCGTGCAGACCGACCGCCCCGCCAGCCCACCCACCCCGGACGGGTCCGCGTGAACAACCCGGACGCACGGCCAGCCGGGGGACTCGCGGCCCGCGGGCTGCTCCGCGCCGTCCGGTACTATCAGGCGGCGCTGTCTCCACGCAAACCCGCGCCCACCTGCCGCTTCACCCCGACCTGCTCGGAGTACGCCGCGCAGGCCATCGAGCGGCACGGCGCGCTGCGGGGCGCGTGGCTGGCTTCCTGGCGCGTCATGCGCTGCAATCCACTCGTGCCGGGCGGGTTCGACCCGGTGCCCGAGCACTTCCCCAAAAGGCGACCCCACACCCCATGAAGACAAGACACCTGCTTCCCCTCGTGGCCGTCGGCGGCGCGCTGCTCCTGAGCAGCTGCAGCCAGACCGGCCCCCTTCCCACCTTCGGCAAGGCCATCTCGCCCGAATGGATCACCGCCGACTTCGACGGTCAGCCCGGCGACGAGTTCATCGCGACCAGCAACCTGCAGGACGTGGTGTTCAACGCACGCGGCGAGATCATCGGCTGGTACATCAAGAGCTACGCCGGCACGCCGTACCTCAAGAAACGCGCCGACGGCACCTTCGACTTCAGCACCCTGAAAGACCAGAAAGGCATCGTGAACATGGTCGCCGGCCGCAAGGCGCTGGCCGTGCAGGCCGAAGGCACGCTCGACCCGGCCGCCGACGCCCAGGTGACCGCCCCCACCGGCCTGACCACCGACGTGACCGCCAACCGCCAGGACGCCGTGTTCCGCTACGAGCAGGGCGGCGTGACCGTCACCAAGACCGTCACCCTGCACCCCCGCAACTTCAAGGTGGACCTGAAGACCGAGGTCACGGGCGGCCCCGACCGCGTGAACATCCTGTTCCCCGGCCTCGGCAAGGCCGACAACCCCCGCGTGCAGGCCCTCGCGCAGAACGCGCCGCAACCGGCCGCCGTGCAGGGCAGCGGCACCCTGGTCGTCGAGAACATCCGCTACGCCGCCCTGCAGGAAAACCCCAGCCAGGTCGCGCACGCCCTGATCATCCAGCCGCAGACGACCGCCAGCGCCAGCGCCGCCGCGCCCGGCAACGAACCCGCCGCGCCCATCAACGCCACCCTGACCGGCGGCGCGCAGGGCCTGATCAGCGCGTCCGTGCCCGCCAGCAGCAACCTGGAAATCTACGGCGGCAAGAACGAACTGATCCACCTGTACCAGAGCGGCTACACCACCCTGCCCGGCCTGTTCCAGCCGAACTTCTTCGGTCAGATCAGCCTGCTGATCGTGAAACTCATGGAGCAGCTGTACAAGGTCATCGGGAACTGGGGCCTGGTGCTGGTCGTCCTGACCGTCCTGCTGCGCGCCGTCATGTGGCCCCTGATGCAGGCGCAGGGCCGCACCACCGCCCGCATGCAGGTCATGCAGCCCAAGATCAAGGAAATCCAGGACAAGTACAAGGACCGCAAGGACGCCGACTCGCAGCGCGCCATGCAGACCGAGATGGCGCAACTGTACCGGGATTACAACTTCAACCCGGCCGGGTGCTTCTCCACGTTCATTCCGTTCCCGGTGCTGATCGCCCTGTGGTCCACCATCCGCAACTTCGAGTTCGACAGCGGCTTCCTGTGGCTCCCGGACCTCGCCATTCCCGACCCGCTGTACCTGCTGGCCGTCGTGTACCTGATCGTGAACATCGGACAGCTGTACGTCATGACCCGCAAGAACCCGGACATGTTCCGCCAGCAGGCGTTCATCTACCTGATCTTCCTGTACTTCGCGCTGACCTTCCCGGCAGGCGTGACCATCTACATCATCCTGTCCACCCTGATCGGCATCGGGCAGCAGATCCTGATCAACAAGCAGGTCGAGAAGGAAACCGCCACCATCGGCCAGAAGGTCGAGAAGGCCCCTACCCGCCCCGCCGGCAAGAGCAAACCCGGCAAGACCATCGACGCACCCAAGAAGTAAACGCGTTGTACACAGCAGGCCCCGACAGGTGAACGTCGGGGCCTGCTTCTATAGAGCCGCGTTACAGCGCCGTGAGCCCCTGCCGGGCCTCCGCGTAGCCGGGGCGCAGGCGCCGCGCCGGCCGCCCACACGGATTCCGTTTGTTTCGTTCACAGATCGGTGAAGTTCCGGATTGTCGGCGAAACAATCGGAGTCCGCATCAGTAGTCCATGACCTGCCGGATCGCCTTCGCCACGCGGACGGGGTTGGGTCGGTACACGTCCTCGACGGCGGTGAAGGGGGGGTAGGGGGCGTCGAAGCCGGTGACGCGGACGATGGGGGCGCGGAGGTGTTCGATGGCTTCCTCGGCGATGACGGCGGCGATTTCACTGTGGAAGCCGGCGGTGCGGGGCGCTTCGGTCACCACAACCACGCGGCCCGTTTTCGCCACGCTGCTCAGGATGGTGTCGGTGTCCATGGGAACGAGGGTGCGCAGGTCGATGACTTCCACGCCGATCCCGGCCTGACGGGCGGCAGCGGTGGCTTTCTCGGCGACTTCGACCATGCCGCCGTAGCAGATGACAGTCACGTCGTCGCCTTCGGTGACGAGGCGGGCCTTGCCGATGGGGACGCGGTAATCCCCGACCGGTACGTCTGCCTTGGTCGAGCGGTACAGTTTGATGGCCTCGAAGAAGAACACGGGGTCCGGGTCGTTGATGGCCGAGAGCAGCAGGCCCTTGGCGTCGGCGGGGGTGCTGGGGATGACGACCTTGACGCCGGGGGTGTGGGCGAGGATGGCTTCGGGGCTGTCGGCGTGCTGTTCGGGGGTGTGGACGCCGCCGCCGTAGGGGGCGCGGATGACCATGGGGAGGTGGTAGCGGCTGCGGGTGCGGTGGCGGTAGCGCCCGAGGTGGGAGAGGATCTGGTCGAGGGCGGGGTAGAGGAAGCCCGCGAACTGGATTTCCGCGACGGGTTTGAGGCCCGCGAGGCCCATGCCGATGCCCATGCCGACGATGCCTGCCTCGGCGAGGGGCGTGTCGAACACGCGCGCCTCACCGTACTTGGCCTGGAGGCCGTCGGTGGCGCGGAACACGCCGCCCATGACGCCCACGTCCTCCCCGAAGATGTGGACGGTGTCGTCGGCGCCCAGGGCGATGTCGAGCGCGTCGTTGATGGCGGCGACCATCGTCATGTTCCTGGTGCCGGTGGGGGGGGTGGCGGTGGCGGTCATGCCTGCTCCTTCTGGTCGTGCGCGTGTTCGGCGAGGATCTCTGCGCGCTGTTTTTTCAGTTGGGGGGTGGGTTCGGCGAAGACGTGGTCGAGGATTTCGGCGGGGGTGGGTTCGGGGTAGCTGTCGGCCTCGGCGAGGGCGGCCTCGAATTCGGCGGCGATTTCGGCGAGCATGTCGGCCTCGCCCGTTTCGGTCATCAGCCCTTCGGTCAGCAGGTGGGCGCGCAGGCGTGTGACGGGGTCCTTGGCGTCCCAGCCGGCGTTGTCGGCGTCCGTGCGGTAACGGGTCGGGTCGTCGGCGACGGTGTGCGGCTTGACGCGGTACGTGACGGTCTCGATCAGGGTGGGGCCGCCGCCGCTGCGGGCGCGGTCCACGGCCTCGCGGGTCACGTGGTAGGTGGCGAGGGCGTCGTTGCCGTCCACGCGCACGCCGGGGATGCCGTACCCGTCGGCGCGGCGGCTCAGGTCCGTGGCCCTGGTCTGGTGGCGGGTGGGGACGCTGATGGCCCAGCCGTTGTTCTGGAGGATGAACACGCATGGGGCGTTCAGGGCTCCGGCGAAGTTCAGGGCCTCGTGGAAGTCGCCCTCGCTGCTGCCGCCGTCCCCGATGAAGGCCATGGCGACGTTGCGGGTGCCCTGTCGCTGCTCGGCGAGGGCCGCGCCGACTGCCTGCGGGTACTGCGTGGCGATCGGGATGTAGAACGGCAGGACCTTCAGGTCGGCCGGCATGTGCCACCCGTGCGGGCTGGTGCGCCAGTACGCGAGGGTCCGCGCGATGGGCAGGCCGAGCGTGAGGGCCGCGCCGGTGTCGCGGTAGGTGGGGAACAGCCAGTCGTCCTTCGTGAGGGCGGCGGCGGTGCCGACCTGGCTGGCTTCCATGCCGCCGAAGGGTGGGAATACGCCCAGGCGGCCCTGGCGGTACAGCACCCAGCCGCGCTCGTCGAAGTGCCGGGCGCGGCGCATCTGGCGGTACAGGTGCAGGCGCGTGGCGGGGTCGGGCAGCAGGTCCGGGCGGACGACCGTGCCGTCGGGCGCGATGACCTGCAGCATGGTGCCGGCCTGCTGCCCGGCGTCGTAGGCGGCCTCGGCGGCGGCGTAGGCGACCTCGCTGGATTCAGGGCGGGGGCTGGATCCGGGGTGGGGGGCTTGCGGGGTGGGTTCGGGGCTCATGGGAACTCCTGGGAGGGCAGGGGGGCGGGAACGGGGGCGAGGTCGCCGGGGGTGGGGCCGCCGGGAGCAGGGCCGCGGGTCGGGGCCGTTTCAGGGCGCGCGGCGCTGGTTCAGCAGGCGGTCACTGCGCGCGGGCAGGCCGGGGATGGGGCAGGGCAGGGCGTCTGGCATGGGGGGTGGGGAGGGGAGCGGCGCGTCTCCCCGGGCAATGTTGAAGTGCCTCCCAGCGTAGCAGCCGGGAGGCACCTGTTCCAAACGGGCGTTCGTTTTTACCCTGCGGCCCGCGCGGCTGGGCCGGACAGCCGGCCGGGCCTTATGCGGAGTCCGTATTACTGCCAGTTGCCGCCGTTGTACGTGGCGCTGCCCGAGGCGGGCGTCGTGTAGGTGCGGTTGCTGCCGCCCTCCCAGGTCAGGCTGGCTCCGCTGTCGCCGGGTTTCTTGATGAACTTGAACTGCGCCGCCACGCTGGGGGGCAGGCTCACGGTGGTCTTCCAGGTGCAGGTGCTGCCCACGCAGCCGCCCGGCGTCATGGCCAGCGCCGAGGCGGTGTTCCACGCGCCCAGTTCCGGGCGGTCCCCGACGAGGTACACGTCCTGCCCGAAGAAGGTGCTGGCCGACACCTGGAAGGTCACGCTGACGGCCGTGCCGCCCGTCCCGCCGGTGCCGGTCGCGCCGGCCCGGTAGATGCCCATCTTGCCGGCCCCGATGGTCACCGGGAGTTTCCCGGCCGTGACGGTCGCGCTGGCGGGCGCCCCCTCGGCCAGCAGGTCGTTGAAGACGGTGCCGTTACTCAGGGCGCTCTTGTCGGCCGCGCTGATGCCGGCGTTCCCCTGAAGGTCCAGGTTCACGCTCGCGGCGCTGGACGAGGTGTTCACGACGACCACGACGCGGTTGGTGCCGCTGCCGCGGTAGAAGGCGTACACGTTCTGCCCGCCGTTGGGGCGCCACAGTTCGGCGTAGTTGCCTTTCCACAGCGCCTCGTTCGCCTTGCGGATGCCCGTGAGTTTGCGGGTCAGGTCGTAGGTGTTCTTGGGGGTGCCGCCGCCCGCCACGAAGTTCGCCTGCGCCGCGCCGCGCCCGGTGTCGGTCCAGGCCCAGGCGGGCATGTCGCGGCGGTTGTCGGGGTCGGAGGCGCCGTACATGCCCAGTTCGTTGCCGTAGTACAGCTGCGGGATGCCGGGCAGGGTCATCAGCAGGCCCAGGGCGTTGCCGTAGCGGGCGCGGATCTCGGTCTCGGCGACGCCCACGCCGGGTTCGTTCACGAAGCGGGGCACGTCGTGGTTGTCGAGCAGGTTCACCTGCAGCAGCGTGCGGTCCAGGCCGAAGGTGGTCAGGGTGTCCTGCATGCGGGACGCGAGGCCGTCGAGGCTGCCGCCCTTGCCGACCGAGTCCACCATGGCCTGGCGCAGCGGGAAGTTGAACGTGGAGTCGAAACCGGCGTCCAGGTAGGTTTTCAGTTTGCCCAGGTTGCCCGAGTCGAAGACCTCGCCCAGCAGGAAGGTGTTCGGGCGGGTGGCCAGCACGCCCGGCACCCAGGAGTTCTGCCAGTAGCTGGTGGGGGCGTGTTTGACGGTGTCCATGCGGATGGCGTCGATGGCGTACGTGCCGGTCCAGCTCTTGCTGAGGTTGGTGAGGTAGGTGGCGACGGCGCTGTCTTCCTGCCGGAAGTCCGGGAGGCCGGCAAGCGGGCAGACGATGTCGTCGCCGGTGCAGTTGCCGTGGAACCAGGAGGGGTTCTGGGTCGTGATGCGTGCGCCGTACCCGGCGTGGTTGACGACCATGTCCATCATGTACTTCTGGCCGCCGGCCTTCAGGTCGCTGATCAGGCCGCTCAGGTCGGTGCCGGTGCCGAATTTGGGGTCGAGGGCGGTGTCGTCGGGGTTGGTGTAGTCGGGCCAGTAGCCGTGGTAGCCGCACTGGCTGCCGTTGACGATGCCGACCTGCCGGTAGACGGGGGTGGTCCAGACGGCGGTGGCGCCCAGGTCGCGGATGTACCCGAGTTTGTTGCGCAGGCCCTGCAGGTCGCCGCCGTGGAATTTGGTGGGGCTGGCGGGGTCGAAGCAGTTGGGTTGTCCCAGCGTGTCGTTGGAAGTGTTTCCATTCGAGAAACGGTCCGGCATGACGAGGTAGATGACCTGTTGCCGCCAGGCGTCGATGTTCGCGCCGCTGATCGCCTGGGACTGAACGGGGACCGTTTTGGAAACGGTTCCAGGCTGGGTCGGCGTGAGCTGTGCCGGAGCGGGCGCCTGAGAGCAGGCGGACAGGAGCAGGGCCGCCGACAGCGCGCCCCCGATCCCGGTACGGGCAGGAGAGACAGCACGTTTCATGGTGAAACCTCCAAAAGAGTGCTCCGCCACAGCGCGGAGCGGGTGGAATTCAATTGTGGTGCCTGCCCATCATAATGGTCAGCCCAGGCCGGAATGCAAGGGGAGGGGCCAGTCTGAACCGACTGACCCCTCTAGACAACAGGTTGGAATTCGCTTGCATCCGGCCCCTCATGCAGACCCGGATGGAACGGGTTGGCCAACACCGTTCCATCCGAGCGAAGCGACCCGTCGGGCGGCTCCGCCGCGTGGGACCCCAGAGGAGTGCCGGGCGTGACGTGAACGGATCGGCGGTGTTCCAATCCGTTCACGAAACCCGCGCGGCCCGGTCCAGAGGCGGCGGGGGGAATCCCCCCCGCCGCCTCTGAAGACCGGCTCAGCGCCGCTCGACCGTGATCTCGGTGCGGTTGCCCTTGCGCTTGACCTTCAGTTCAGCCTTGCTGCCATCCGCCCGGCGGAACTCGCTCTCGATCTCGCTGTTCTTCACGCGGGTCTCCACCAGCACGTACCCCTCGCTGCGCAGTTTCGCGGCGTACGCGTCGTGCTGCCCACGCAGGTCCGAACGGCTGTCCACGGTGATCCGCCACTCACGCTGCGCGCCCCAGGGACTCGTGACCACCGGCGCCGGGCTGGGCGTCACGGGACGCGGCGCACTGACCGCGCGGCCCGCCACGGCATAGAAGGCCGTATCGGTCACCCAGGCGTTCTGGGGCAGGGGCGTCACGACGATGCTCAGCGCCTGCGCCAGCCCCTGCTGCCCCGTGACCTTCACGCTGGCGAAACTGTCCTGCCCGGCCTTGAACGTCGCGATCTGATCGAGGTTCAGCGGCGTGCGGCTGGCCACCGCCAGCACCTTGTTCACGCCGTACGGCGCGGCGATATCGAAGCTGAAGGGATCCCCGGCCGCCGGGAACGCCTTGACCACGTTCGCCTTCAGGAAGTTCGCGCCCCCCTGGTACCGGTTCGGCAGGATCAGGTCCACCTGCCCCTGCGGGTCCACGTTGAACAGGTACACGTACGCGTCCTGGTTGACGCTGGTGTACAGGCGGATCTTCTCGCCGGGCGCGTAGGACGGCGTGGCGCGGCCACTGCTGTCCCGGTCCGTCCAGACCTTCACGCTCAGGTCCGACACCACGGGATTCACGATGATGCTCTGGGCGCTCAGGTTGGGTGCGGCCCGCGCCGGTCCCAGGGACGACACGGCTGCCAGGGCGGCCGTCACGGTCAACAGGTGCTGGATACGGAAGAAAGTCATGCCGGCAGTGTGCGCCCCCCGTGTGACGCCCACCTGACCCTTCTCCCCCCGTCCCTGCGGGAAGTTCTCACCTGCCCGTCAGTCAGCGCGCCGAGCCGGCCCTCCGGATCCCCGGAAGTCCCAGCCGGCCCCGGACGATGGAAAGGCACCTGATACGGCCGGCCTTCTGGTTCGTTCACACTCCGCCCACCCACCGGGTTGCCAGCGTCACGCCCGGCAGTCCTCTGGGGTCCCACGCGGCGGATCCGCTCTCCGGGGCGCTTCGCTCGGATGGAACGGTGTCGGTCAACCATGCAATCGGAATCCGTATCACAAAGTAAATTCTGTTCACCGCCGCCTTGTGATCCGCTCATGCAGCCACTAGACTGACCTGCGTGTCCCCCCGCAAGCCACACTTCCTGACACGCCCACACGTGTGGCGCCTGGGACTATCGGCCGTGCTGATCCTCGCCGCCAGCCGCGCCGGCCAGGCCGGACCGCTGCAGCTCAAGCCGCGCCCGCCGGCCTTCACCTACGTCCGCGCCGCGCAGGCCACCCCCAGGGTCCAGCCGGGTGAACGCCGCGCGCTGACCATCAGCACCGGGCACAGCGACCTGAAACTCACCCTCGGGCAGCTTCAGGCCATGCCCGCCGTGCGCTACACCACCCCGCACCCGCAACTGAAACGCACCTTCACCTACGAGGGCGTCACCCTGCGGGACCTCGCCGCGCGCGGCGGCTTCCTCGGCCGCGACCTGCGGGTGTACGCCTCCAACGGCTTCGCCAGCACCATCCGCGCCGACGACTACATGAACTGGCCGATCATGCTCGCCTACCGCGCCGACGGCGCACCCATCCCCATCCTGCAAAAAGGCCCGCTGACCGTCGTCCTGCCGGAACGCCCGGAACGGTTCCACACGGGTGAGTACTCGGCCGCCTGGGTGTGGTTCGCCGAGCGCATCGCCCCGCAATGACGCCGCCCGCTCCCGAACGCCGCCGGATTCCCCCGCGCCTGCTGCTGCTGGCCCGCGAACTGCTGCTGGCCAGCCTGCCGGGCGTCCTGACCACCACCGTCCTGCTGACCACCACCCTGCCCGCCTACACCGCCCTGAAAAACAACGGCAGCGGCTGGAGCCCCTACGCCTACCAGGGCTTCGTGCAGGACGTGATGCAGTACCAGGTTTCCCGCCACCCGGACGTGCCGGCCGAGGAACGCCAGCAGCGCCGGCTGGAGGCCCTGTCCAGCGCCCTGAACCGCGCGCAGTTCGCGCTGCTCGACGACGTGGAACGCCTGGGTGAACGCCGCCTGTCGGTCGTGGCCCGCAACCTGCAGGAGGACACGGCCGCCTCGGCCGAGCGGGCCGCGCAGGAAGCGATCGGGCTGAACGTCCAGGCGAACGAGTACGCCAAGAGTCTCGGCATCCGCTACCAGCAGGAACTCGCGCGGCTGCGGTACGCGCTGATCGGCACGTCCGCCCTGACCGGCCTGCTCAGCGCGCTGCTGATCCTGCGGGCACTGATGTTCTGGCGGCGGGAACACCTGCGCATGCGCCTGCGCGAGGAGCGGCAGCTGGAAGCCCTGAACCTCGCCAGTCACGAGATGCGCCGCCCCCTGCAGACCCTGCTGCTCGCCAGTGACCTGCTGCGCCGCGCCGAGACACCCGACCAGCAGCAGCGCCTGCTGGCCATGATCGAGGACAGCGCCTCGCAGATCTCCAACCGCGCGGACCTGAGCCGCCTGAACGACCTGTACCTCGACGTGACCCTCCACCCCCAGCGGACCGACCTGCGCCCGCTGGTGCGCCGCTTCGCGTCCGCCCGCGTGCACGTGGTCACGCCGGAAACGCCGGTCCTGTGGCCGGTGGACAGCGGCCGTTTCCGGCAGATGATCGAGAACCTCACCGAGAACGCCCTGAAGTACACCGACGGCCTGGTCGAGGTGACGCTCCTGACCCCGCAGGGCCGCCCACAGGTGCAGGTCCGTGATTTCGGTCCCGGCATGAGCCCCGAACTGCAGGGCCGGGTCTTCCAGCCGTACGAACGCGGCCCGGTGGGCCTGCGCGGCGGGCAGGGGCTGGGCCTGCCGCTGGTGCGCCGCTACGCCCGCGCGCACGGCGGGGACGTGACCATCAGCCACCCGCCGGGAGGAGGGCTGATCGTCACCCTCACGCTCGGAGACCCCGCCACCCACCTGCGGGCCGCGCCCACCCCCAGTCTGACCACGACCTGACGAACCGGATTTCCGCACAGCGCCCCGGCTCGCCGCCCCGTACGCTGGACTGCGTGATCCGCCGCTCCCGCCTGCCCCGCCTGCTGCTGGGCCTGCTGTCCGTCCTGTCCGCCCCGGCCGCCCATGCGCAGGGCACGTTCCGCATCGGGTACAGCGCCGAGGCCGAACGCCGCGCCCCGCTGACCGTCACCTACACCGCCACCTTCCCCGCCGGCCACACCGCTCGCTGGTCCTTCGGGGACGGCGGCGCCGCGCAGGGCGCGCAGGTCACGCACACCTACTACCGGCCCGGGACCTTCACGCTGGTCGCCACGCTCGTGGACGCGCAGGGCCGCGAGGTCAGCCGCGCCGAGACCCCCATCGAGGTGCGCAGCGGCGGACCGGAACGCGCCGACCTGACCGTCCTGCACGCCCCCGGCAGCGTCCGCATCGGCGCGGCCGGCAGCGTCCTGTACCACCCGGAACCGCCGCGCGTGCTGCTCGACGGCCGCGAGGTCGGCCCCGGCCCGCTCCCCCTGACCGCCGGCCCGCACGTGGCGCAGGCGCAGGCCACCGGCAGCGCCGGGCAGAGACTGGAACGCCGCCTGACCCTGAACGCCGCGCCCTTCCAGACCAGCGCCGCCTTCGACAGCGAGGTCCTGCGCCTCACCAACCGCGCCCGCGCACAGGGCTGGAACTGCGCGACGCTGCGCCCCGGCGGCCCCGCCCTGCCCCCCCTGCTCCCGCACCCGGCGCTGGACCTCGCCGCGCAGGGACAGTCGGCCGCCATGGCGCTGTACGGGTACTTCGACCACACCAGCGCCCTGGACGGCAGCAGCCCCCTGCGCCGCGTGCAGACCGCCGGCCTGAATCCCGCCAGTGTCGCCGAGAACATCGCCGCCGGGCAGACCACGCCTGCCGAGGCGGTGGACGGCTGGCTGCGCAGCCCCGGCCACTGCCGCAACATCATGGGGAACTTCACCCTGATCGGCCTGTCGTACGTCACCCGCCCCGGCAGTCCCTACACCCGCTACTGGACGCAGGTGTTCGCGCGTCCCTGAACCCGCCGCGTGACCGGTGGGCGCCGGCCTTTGCGGCAGGAACCCGCCCAGCTCCTCCTCTGCGGAGCAGCTCTCCGAGTCGCATCCGCTCGGATTGAACGGCTCTGCAAGCCATTCAATCGGAGTCCGTATCAGTTGACGTCAGCGACGCTCTCCAGCAGGTCCGCGAGCTGCTCCTTGGCACGGAACACGCGGCTCTTGGCGGTGCCGAGCGCCACGCCCTGAATCTGCGCGATCTCGTCGTAACTGAGGTCCTCCACGAAGCGCAGCACGACCGCCTCGCGGTACTCGGGCGGCAGTTGCAGCAGGGCGCGCTGCACGCGGTCCTGCGCGTCGGCACTCTCCGCCGCCTGCACCGGGGACCGTTTCTGGCTGGTCACCTCGAAGCCCACGTCCTCGCGCGCCTGCTCCAGCGAGAAGCGCTGCAACTGCTTGCGGCGGTGAGATTCGATCTGCGTGTTCCGCGCCACCTGATACAGCCACGGCAGCACCCGCTCGCCGGGCCGGAAGGTGCGGATGCTGCGCCACGCCCGGTAGAAGACCTCCTGGGTCAGGTCCAGCGCGTCCTCGCTGTTGCCTTCCAGGCGGTACAGGTACCCGTACATGCGGCCCTCGTACTCCTGCACGAACTCGAACCACGCGCGTTCCTCGCCGGCCGTCAGCCGCTCCAGCAACTCGGGAGAGAGGAGGTCGGCGGGCACAGGCTCGGTCGGGAGGTCCACAGTGCTCCTACCATAGCGCCCCGCACCCGGCCCGCGCACCGCAGTCTGGGTTCCCGGCAGGTCGCGTCACCGGCCCCCGCTCCTGCGCTAGGATGCGCGCCACCCCACCGGCCGCGCGGCCGGCGCACCGCCCACCCCGCCCATGACGATTCCCCCCGTGACTCCCCCCGCTCCGGCCCTGCCCGGCGTCTCCTCCCTGAGCGACACGCTGCGCGCCATGCTGCCCGACCTGAGCGTGGGCGCGCTGCTGGGGTTCGCGACCGGCGTGGCGCTGCGCCACATCGGGCGGGTGGTGCTGATCGTGCTGGGTGTCCTGTTCATCACGCTGCAACTGCTGTCGTACTTCGACCTGATCACCGTGAACTGGCTGCGGGTGCAGGCGCTGTCCGAGCCGTGGCTGCGGCAGGGCAGCGAGCAGGGCGGCGCGTGGCTCACGCGGGTCCTGACCGCCAACCTGCCGTTCGCCGGGGCCTTCACCGCCGGCCTGCTGCTGGGCCTGCGCGCCAGGGTGTAGAGAGTGAATGGTGGATGGTTGATAGAGGGGTGCGTCTATCAACCATCCACGTGCAACCATCAACGTTCGACCATCGCCCCTTACGCGCTGCCGCGCACGATCAGGCGCGGTTCGAAACGGCGGGCGCGGGGCGGTCCCTTGTAGCCGTTCAGGCGCGAGAGCAGCAGCTGCGCGGCCTCGTAACCCATGCTCTCGACCGGCTGGTGCAGGGTGGTCAGGCCCCGCTCGGCCGCCCAGGGCTGGTCGTCGAAACCGATGACCCGTACGTCCTGACCGATGCGCAGGCCGCGCAGACGCACCTCGTCGAGCAGCGCCCCGGCGAGCATGTCGGCCGACGCGAACACCGTGCAGGGCAGCCCGGCGGCCTGCGCGTCGTCCAGCAGGGTCGCGGCGGTGTTGCGGGCGGCCAGCGAGTCGAAACTGGAGGTGTACTCGGCGCGGACGCTGCGCCCGGCCGCCTGCACCTCGCTCATGAAGCCGCTGCGGCGATCCTCGAACACGCGGGTGGTGAACAGCTGATCGAGTTCCGTCTCGACCCACACGGCGTACAGCTGTCCCGGGAGTTTCGCGGCGTACTCGCCGGCCAGGCGGCCCCCGGCAACGTTGTCCATGAACGAGGAATCCACGTTGTCGGCGTACGCGTCGACGAGGACGGTCGGTTGCTGCGTGCGCAGGCGGCGTTCGTGGAACATCTGCGTGAGGTTATAGGTGGCCATGACCAGCCCGTCCGCCTGGTACGCCAGGGTGTGGGACCCCAGGTAACGTTCCAGGCGGGAGCGGTCCAGCAGCGGGAAGATCGCCACGTCGTACCGCGCTTCCTGAAAGGCGCTTTCCAGGCCGTCGAGGAGCCGCACGTAGAACTCCGTGGTGAGGACCGGCAGCAGGACGCTGATGGTGTAGCTCTTGCCGCCGGCAATGCGCCGGGCGTGCGGGTTGGGCGTGTACTCGAGGTCCGCGATGGCCTTGAGGACGCTCTCGCGCGTGGCTCCCTTGACGGCGACGTGGTTGTTCAGCACCCGTGAAACGGTGCCGACGCCAACCCCGGCCTGCCGGGCAACATCCTGAATGGTGGGTTTCCGCATGGTCTTGGCCTCACCATACTCCCTTTATGGAAAGGGTTCCACAGGGGGACGGGCGGCGCGGCCGGCCCGGCCGGGGACAATGCGGCCCCCGGGCGCGGCCTAGACTGCCGCTGAAGACCGCCGGCCCGGCCCCGTGTCACGGCCACGCCGGCCGCCGAAAGGAGTGTCATGACCCCACCCGTTCCTCCACGCTGCCCGCGCACCCCCCCTGCGGTGCCGCTGGCCCTGCTGGCCCTGCTCACCCTGAACGCCTGCGGGCCCGGCGCGGCCTCCGAAACGGCCGCCGGCACGCCGGCCAGCACGCAGACGGCCACACCGGCGGCCCCCACCACCCACGACATGGGCGCGATGGCCCACAGCGACGCAGGGCACGGTGACCTGACCCACGGCGCGACCCACGGGAAGCCGGTCGCCGCAGACGCAGCCCCGCAGACCGCCGCGCCGCTGCCCATCACCGTCAGCGGCGGGCGCGTGGTCGCCGTGCCGCCCGGCGTGCGGGACACCAGCGTGTTCGCCACGCTGACGAACACCGGGCCCGACGACATTCAGCTGAGCGGCGTGAGCAGTCCCGCCGCGACCGGCGGAACGCTGATGGTCACCCGCACCGACGCGGCCGGCCTGACCGGCATGAGCGCCGTGGACACCCTGACCGTCCCCGCCGGCGGCACCCTGACCCTCAGCGACACGGGCGACCACCTGATGCTCAGCGGCCTGAAAGCGCCCCTGCAGGAAGGCGAACGCCTGAGCCTCACCCTGACCGACACGCAGGGCCGCGCCCTGACCCTGGACCTCCCGGTCCTGAAACCCTGACACCCGCCCCGGAGACCCCCGTGACCGAAACGCCCCCCCACCCGCCGCTCGCGCCCCCCGGACCGCCCGCCCGCCCCTGGTACGTGTCGGCGCTGCTGGCAACCGCCGCCGTGACCCTGCTGCTGCTGGCCGTGTGGGGTTACGCCCGCCTGAAGAGCCCGTACCCGTTCTTCGGAACGGCGTACCCGGCCGGAACGCGGGCCGCCGGGTTCAGCGGGACCGTGCAGGCCGGGGAGCGCGAGCAGCCCTTCACGTTCACGCCGGACAGCGGACAGGCCGGCGGGCCGGTCACGGCGCTGTTCTTCGGGTTCACGAACTGCCCGAACATCTGCCCGCTGACCCTCTCGTACCTCAACCGCGTGCGTGACGCCCTGCCACCCGCACAGCGCGAGCGGCTGCGGGTCGTGCTCGTCAGCGTGGACCCCGCGCGGGACACGCCCGCCCGCCTGAACGGGTACGTGTCGTTCTTCGGGAAGGCGGGCGTGGGCGTGCGCGTGCCGGAACCGGCGCTGTCCACCCTGGCCGCCGCGTACGGCGTGGCGTACCAGAAGGCCGACGTGAAAGGCCCGCAGTCGTACCAGATCAACCACACCACCGCCACGTACCTGATCGACGCGCGCGGGCAGCTGCGGGTCCTGTGGGACTACACCCAGCTGCCGCAACTCGAACGCGTGAAGGCCGACGTGCAGTACGTCCTGGAGACCCCATGAGCGCCCCCACCCCCGTCAACCTGAACCCCACCCTGGCCGACCTGCTGGTCCCCACGCCCGACCCGGCCTTCCTGATTCCCACGCTGCTGGCCGCCGCCGCGTACACCTGGGGGTTCCTGCGCGCCCGGCGCGGCGCGGCGGCCGGGGCGTGGCCGGCGTGGCGGGCCGCGCTGTTCGCGCTGGGCACCGCACTGCTGCTGATCACCACCCAGAGCCGCGCCGCCACCCTGACGCAGAGCAGCATGGCGCTGTACATGGGCCGCCTGATGATCCTGGCGGAACTCGTGCCGCCGCTGCTGGTGCTGGGCCTGCCGCGCCTGAACCTGAACCCGCGCCGCGCCCTGGGCCGCGCCCTGGGCGTCCTGCTGGACCCCTGGGTGGCGCTGGCCGTCTGGACAGCCGTGATCGTGTTCTGGAACGTCCCCGCCGGATTCAACGCCAGCGTCGTGTCGAACACCGCCGGGGCGCTGCTGCCCGCCCTGTACCTGCTGAGCAGCCTGATGGTCTGGAGTGTCATCCTGCGCCCGCTGCCCAGCGTGCAGCCCGCCGACATCGGCTCACGCGGCTGGTTCGGGCTGATCAGCGCGCTGCCCATGATGGCCGTCGCCAGCGTCTGGCTGTACTCCCCCCAGGTGCTGTACACCCCGTACGTGAGCGCCCTGTGCCTGTGGAACTACACGCCGCTGCAGAACCAGCAGCTGAGCGGCTGGATCATGATGCTCGCCGGACTGCCGGCCCTGGCCCTGGCGTTCATCCAGCTGTTCGCGTGGCTGATCAGACTCTCCGAGGGGCAGGGCATGCCGCCCCAGCCTCCCACCCGGCCGCCCGCGCCGCCCACCCGACCCTGAATCCCCTCCACCCCGCCTCTGTGGCTGCCCTGCGCTAGCCTGCACGCATGCATGACGCAGTGGTGATCGGCAGTGGGCTGGCGGGACTCACGGCGGCGCGGGTTCTGGCGCGCGCCGGGCAGCGGGTGCGGGTGCTGGAGGCCGCGCCGTTCGTGGGGGGCCGCGTGCACTCGCGCGCCGTGAACGGCTTCACGCTGGACGCCGGGTATCAGGTGCTGTTCCCGGCGTACCCGGCGGTGCGGCGGCAGCTGGACCTGGGCGCGCTGGACCTCGTGCCCGTGCCGTCCTCGGCGGTGGTGTGCCGGGGTGAGCAGCGCGACACGCTGGGCAGTCCCCTGAGCGACCCGGCAGCGCTGCCCTCGACCCTGCTGAGCGGCGTGCTGAGCGTGCCCGACAAGGCGCGCGTGGCGGCCCTGGCCCTGAAGCTGCGCGTCCCGGCGCCGCACACGCTGCTGCGCGGCGAGGACCAGTCCACCGAGGCGTTCCTGCGCGAATTCGGCTTCAGCGAGGGCGCGCTGGACCGTTTCTTCCGGCCGTTCTTCGGGGGGATCTTCCTGCGGCGCGAGCTGGACACCAGCGCCCGGCTGTTCCGCTACTACTTCCGGATGCTGATGGACGGCGGCGCGGCCCTGCCCCGCGCGGGCATGGGCGAGGTGGCGGCGCAACTGGCGGGCGGGCTGGACGTGGTGACCGGCGTGCGCGCCACGCACCTGAACGCCCACGCGGCGCACGTGACCGTGACCACCAGCGCCGGGGAACTGGACGCGCGGCAGGTGATCGTCGCGACCGACCCGGACAGCGCCGCCGCCCTGACCGGCCAGCCCACCGGGCGCGGCAGCCTGGGCAGCACGTACCTGCACTACGCCGCGCCGCACGGCCTGGACCGCGAGACGCGGCTGCTGCTGAACGCCGGGGCGGGCTTCATCAACAACGCGCACTGGCTGTCGAACGTGATCCCGCAGCGTGCCCCGCAGGGCCAGTCGCTGCTGACCGTGACCGTCCTGGGCCTCCCGGACCTCGACGACGACGCGCTGGACGCCCGCGTGCGCGGCGAACTGGAACGCTGGTACGGCCCGCAGACCGCCGCGCTGCGGACCCTGCTGGTCGAACGCATCCGGCACGCGCAGTACCCGCAGCCCGCCGGGTACGCCGCCACCCTTGCCGGTCACGCCACGCCCCTGCCCGGCGTGATCCTGGCGGGCGAGGCGACCTCCATGAGCGGCATTCAGGGCGCCATGGAAAGCGGCGAGAAGGCCGCCGCGATCCTCCTGAACGACCCGGCCGGCATGAGCCGCCCCAGGGGCGCATGACCGCCCACCCCGCCCCGGCCCGACCGGGTGCGCGACTGGATCATCTGGTCGTCGCCGCCCGCACCCTGGGGGAGGGCCGCGCGTGGCTGGAAGGCCGCCTGCACTGCCCGCTGGAACCGGGCGGGGAGCACGAGCTGTTCGGCACGCACAACGCCCTGCTGTCCCTGGGCCCCGACGCCTACCTGGAAGTGATCGCCGTGAACCCGCAGGCCCCCGCCCCGGCCCGCCCCCGCTGGTTCGGCCTGGACACCCCCGCCATGCAGCGGCGGCTGTCGCACGGCCCGGCCCTGATCCACTGGGTGGCGGGCGTGCCGCACCTGCCGGCCGGTCCCGACGTGCTGGCCCTGTCACGCGGCGCGAACCGCTGGACCCTGACCGTCCCCGCCGACGGCCACCTGCCCGGCGGCGGCCCGCACCCGTCCCTGATCTGCTGGGAGACCCCGCCGCCCCCCACCCGCCTGCCCGACCGGGGCGTGCGCCTGGGCACCCTGCACCTGGGCACGCCCGACCCCGACGCGCTGCGCGCCGCGCTGGACACCCTGAACTTCACGGGCGAGGTCGAGGTTCAAAGGGGCCCGCAGCCCGAACTGCGCGCGGTCCTGACCACCCCCGGCGGCCCGGTCGAGCTGTGAGCTCTCAAGGGCCGCTGCCGCCCCCGGACGCCACCCACTACACCCGCCCGGATGGCGTGCCACCGCGCCTTAGCGTGGGCGGGGTCATCCTGCGCCCCCTCAAGCTGGATACCGCCACACTGGCAGGTACGCCGGGCGGCTGGCAGGTCGCGGTCGTCGTGGAACCCGGCCCCTACCCGCAACTGCCCAAGGGTGGCCTGGAAGCCGGCGAAACCCACCGGGACGCCCTGCACCGCGAACTGCGCGAGGAGGCCGGTCTGGAGGGCGTGCAGATCCTCCGCGAACTGGCGACCCTGGAACGCCTGAACTACGCCCGCACGAAGTGGCAGGTCACCCGCTACTACCTGGGCACCACCACACAGCAGGAGGCTCTGCCCCCGCTGGAGCCGGGCTACAGGCTGGAATGGCACCCCCTGTCGGGCCGCAGCGGGCAGGTGCCGGACCTGTTCTGGCCCGAGCAGACGCGGTTACTGCGGCAGGTGGCCCGCCAGCTTCAACGGAACGGCACGCCGTTCTGACCTGCCCCCCTGCGGGGCCGCCGCCCGTGCAGCAGCGCCGCCGCCAGCAGGCCCGCCAGGAACCCGAACAGGTGCGCCTCCCACGACACGTACGGGTTGCCGGGCAGCACGCCCCACAGGATGCCCCCGTACAGCGCGAACGCCGCGACCGCCACGCCGATGGCGACCGGCGTGCGCTCCCACCAGCCCACGCCCAGCAGGTACGCCAGGAACCCGAACACCAGTTCGCTGGCCCCCAGGTGGACGCTGCCGCCCCTCCCGAACAGCCACACCAGCGCGCCCCCCACCAGCACGATGATCAGCGTGGCCGCCACGAAGCGCCCCACGCCGCGCACGGCTCCCATGAACGCCAGCGCGGCCAGCGGCACCGTGTTCGCCATCAGGTGCCCGAAGCCCGCGTGCAGGAACGGTGCGCTCAGGATGTTCCAGAACGCTCCCGTGTCACGCGGGAGGATGCCGTAACGGTCCAGCGACCCGCCGAACAGCAGCTGATCGGCCACCTCCTGCCCCCAGATGCCCGCCACGAGCGCCGCCGTCAGGGCCGCTGCCGGGCCGGGCTGACCCACGCGGGAGCGAGGGCGCGCGGGGCGGAACCGGTCGGGTCGGGTCATGCGTCCAGTGTGCCGCATGCGGGCCGGGCGTGGCGTCCACCGGAGGGTGCAGGGACGCGCGGGCGGGTGCGCTACGCTGCCCGTATGAACAACCCGGAAGCAGGCGCCCACGCGGCAGGCACCCAGGCGGCAGGCAGCAGCACCCCCGCACACAGGACCCTCGGGCACAGCGGACTGAGCGTCTCGGCGGTCGGACTGGGCTGCAACAACTTCGGCGGTCGCCTCGACCAGGCCGCCACCACCGCCGTCGTGCGCCGCGCGCTCGATGCGGGCATCACGCTGTTCGACACGGCCGACATCTACGGCAACCGGGGCGGCAGCGAGGAGATGCTGGGCCGCGCCCTCGGCCCGGAACGCCGGAACATCATCCTGGCCAGCAAGTTCGGCCTGGACATGGGTGACGGCCAGCAGGGCGCACGCCCTGAGTACATCCGCCGGGCGCTGGAGGCCAGCCTGCGCCGCCTCGGCACGGACTACCTGGACCTGTACCAGCTGCACACCCCGGACCCGCACACGCCCATCGAGGACACCCTGGGCACCCTGAACGACCTCGTGCAGCAGGGCCTCGTGCGGGCCATCGGCGTGAGCAACATGCCCGCTGCCGACGTGCGCGCCGCCGACGCCCTGGCCCGCCGGCACGGCTGGGCGCGCTTCACGTCCTGCCAGGACGAGCACAGCCTGCTGGTCCGAGACATCGAAACCGACCTGATCCCCGCCGCCCGCGACCTGAACCTGGGCCTGCTGCCGTACTTCCCGCTCGCCAGCGGTCTCCTGACCGGCAAGTACCACGCCGGGCAACCCCTCCCGGACGGCGCGCGCATCACGGGCAGCCAGGGCGCTCAGGACCGCTACCTGACCCCGCGCAACTGGACGGTCGTCGAGAACCTGCGGACCTTCGCGCAGGCCCAGGGGCACACGCTGCTGGAACTGGCGTTCAGCTGGCTGCTGTCCTTCCCCGAAACCAGCAGCGTCATCGCCGGAGCGACGAGGCCCGAACAGATCGACGCGAACGTCGCCGCCAGCTGGACCCTGACCGCCGACGAACGGGCCGAGGTGGACCGCATCACGCGCGGCTAGGCCGCAGGGAGTGGGGGAGAGCTGATACGGACTGCCGTTTGTTTCGTTAACAGATCGGAACACCACCGATCTGTCAACTCCACGTCCGGAACCCGTTTCTCTCCTGCTCGCTCCGCTCGGATTGAATGGCCTTTGCAGCCCATTCAATCGGAGTCCGTATGAGCCCACGTCGACTGAACGTCAGCAGAAAAGCCGGGGCAGGACGCTCCGGCTTTCCTGGGACTGGGTCGAGTCGGGGAGCAATCCCCCGGCCCCACTGCTCCCTTACGCCCGCTGCTTAGCTTTCAGCGCACCTTTCTGCTGGAGGTACTCGGCGATCTGCACGGCGTTCAGGGCCGCGCCTTTCAGGAGCTGGTCGCCCGCGACGAACAGGTCGATGCCGCCGTCGAACACCAGCGACTCGCGGATGCGGCCCACCTCCACGTCGTACTTGCCGCTGGCGGTCAGGGGCATGGGGTACAGCTTGCCTTCCGGGTTGTCGCGCACCTCGACCCCGGCAGCCCCGGCCAGCAGCTCACGCACGGCTTCGGGCGTGGCGGGGCGTTCGAGTTCCAGGGTGATGGCCTCGCTGTGGGTGCGCAGGGTGGGGATACGCACGGCGGTGCAGCTGATCTTCAGGCTGTCGTCCCCGATGATCTTGCGGGTCTCCCAGGCGACCTTCATCTCTTCCTTGGTGTACCCGTTGTCCTGGAAGGAATCGATGTGCGGAATCACGTTGAAGGGAATCGGGTGCGCGAACACGCTCGCCTGCGCCTGCTCGCCGTTCAGTTCCGCGCGGGTCTGCTCCAGCAGTTCCTCCATGCCCTTGGCCCCGGCGCCGCTGGTGGCCTGATACGTGCTGACGATCATGCGCTTCACGCCGTACTCGCGGTGAATGGGCGCCACGGCGACCACGGCGATGGCCGTCGTGCAGTTCGGGTTCGCGATGATGCCCTTGTGGCCCAGCGCGGCGTCCCCGTTCACCTCGGGCACGACCAGCGGCACGTCCGCGTCGTAGCGGAAGGCGCTGGAGTTGTCGATCACGACCGCGCCGCCCTCCACCCACCTGGGCGCCAGCGCCTTGCTGATGCTGCCGCCCGCCGACGCCAGGATCACGTCCGCGTCGATCGCCCCTTCCGGCGTGACCTGCACGGTCAGGGATTGGCCCTTGAAGGTCAGCTGCGTGCCCGCGCTGCGCGGACTGGCGAACAGGAGCAACTCGTCGAATTGCAGGCTGCTGCCCTCCAGCACCTTGAGAAGTTCGTGCCCCACCGCTCCGGTCGCTCCGACAATCGCTACGCGCATGCTCGTCTCCTTCCCATAAAAAAACCGCCCGGCGTGTCTCGCGGGGCGGTTGCCATCAGGACACCGCCCTCACGGGGTAATGGTGGTCATGACGGTCATGCCCCCCAGCGTAGGCGCTGCCCCTCCGGGGGTCAAGGCTGCCTGCCTAGCGTGAAGAGAAGGTGGGAGTCATACGGACTCCGATTGAATGGCTTGCAGAGACCGCTGGGTCCGAGCGGATGCGACTCGCAGAGCTGCCCCGCAGAGTGGGAGAGAAACGCCCCTCCGGGCGTGGAGCTGGCAACCCGGTGCCCTGCCGGGTTGCCAGCGAAACAGACGGCAGTCCGTATCAGAGGCGCACGGGAGCGTCGCCCACACCCTGGTGCATGCAGGGTCCGGCGGTGGGGACGGTCAGGGTGATGGTCGTCTGATAGGTGAACGAGTTCATGTCGAGCGCCTCGTCCCGCTGGACGGTCAGCGTGCCGAACGTCCGGGGTTCGAGGCTCTGGGTGGCGAGCCAGTCCGTCAGGTCGCGGACCTGCGGGCCGCTCAGCTTCAGGCAGGTGCGTCCGGCGCGTCCCAGGAACTCCTGCATTAGCTTCAGTTGCGTCCCGCTGAGGGCGTGCCTGGGCACCATGATCTTCAGGTCGCGGATGGGCTGTTTCGGCGCGGCGCTCGTGGTGAACGCGAAGAGGAAGTCCGGTTCAGTCAGGCTCCGCAGGATGAAGCCGTCATGTCCGGTCTTCCAGATCACGGTGCCGGTCACGGCCACCTGCGCCAGCGTGGTCGGCGCGGCACCACTCGGGGCGGGAACGGTCTGCGCCTGGGTGGCGGGCAGGGTCAGCAGGGCAGCCAGAAGCAGATGGCGGAGCATGCCTCACGGTACGCGGCAGGACGGGCAGGAGTTGCCGCAGGTGCGTTACTTGCGCCGCCGCAGGAAGCTCAGCCACCCGGCACGTTCGGGTTGCCGGGCCGGGGCGAAGTCCTCCATCCTGATTTCCGCTTCCGGGTGGGGCGCGGCCTCCCAGCCGTACTCGGTGGCGATCAGGCCACCGAACCGCCCGGCGGCGTACAGCGCGTGCGTGCGCTCCTGCTCCTCGGTGACGGCGCGTGGATCGGCCAGCGCCTGCAGCATCGCCTGGAGGCTCTCGTCGTCGCACTGCCACGCGCCCTGCGCGAACACCGCTTCCTTACCGTAAACGCGAATCCTGGCCGACATGCACTCCTCGCAGCTTGATGGGGTTTCCCCGCTTTTCGGTTGTCTTGACCGGCCCAGCATAGCGCACGCCGCGCCGGACCGGAGCGGCAACCCGGCGCGACCCGGCCCGGGCGTTCCCGCCGGTGGCCGCCGACCTGGACGGGAAACCCGGTGATGCGTTCCGGCTGTCTCGTTCACGGCCCGCGACAGGGGGATTGATGGCCCGCCAGGGCGCTTCTCGCCTCCTGCGCGGGGCCACTCTGCGGGTCGTCTCCGCTCGGATCCAGCGGGTTTGGCAACCCATTCCAGCGGAGTCCGTCTCATGCAGATTCCGTTTGTTTCGCCAACAATCCGCACCTTCACCGGATTGCCGGCTCCACGCCCGGAACCCGTTTTTCTTCCACTCGCTTCGCTCGGATTGAATGGCTTACAAAGCCATTCAATCGGAGTCCGCATCAGCTGACCTTTTCACCGAAGCGGCGTTCGTTCCCGGCGTGCAGTTTGCGGATGTTCTCGCGGTGCTGCCACACGATCAGCGCGGCGAGCGCCGAGACGGTCACAGACAGCCACAGCGGGGCGCCCAGCAGGTACGCTGTGAACGCCCCGGTCAGCGCCCCCAGGATGCTGCCGGCCGACACGAAGCGCGTGAGCCACACGGTCGTGATGCCCATCAGGAAGAAACCCAGGCCCGCCACGGGCAGCAGTGCGCAGATCGTCCCGAAGGTGGTGGCCACGCCCTTGCCACCCCGGAAGCGCAGGAACGGACTGAAATTGTGCCCGATCACGGCCGCCACGCCGCACGCCGCCTGCGCCGGCCCGTCCAGACCCAGCGCCCGCGCCAGCCAGATGGCCACGGCGCCCTTCAGGATGTCGAAGATCGCCACGACGATCGCCGGCCCCTTGCCCAGGGTCCGCAGGACGTTCGTGGAACCGCTGTTGCCGCTTCCCACCTTCAGGATGTCCACGCCGCGCGTCCGCGCCACCCAGGCCGCCGCCGGGATCGCCCCGACCACGTAAGAAATCAGCACCGCCAGCACGGCAAGAAAGGTCACAGTTGCATTCTAGGACATCCGCGTGCCGGGCATCCGTGCGGGCCGGACGGCACCCCGCCCACCCCCGGATTTGATTTTCCCACCCTGACCCGCTAATCTGCTGTGCGCTGGAACGGTGCCCGAGTGGTTGAAGGGGCACGCCTGGAAAGCGTGTGTACGGGCAACCGTACCGAGAGTGTTTATGCCTCCCGTTCCGAAAGTCAGAAATAGAGCGTCGCAGTCGGCTGCAAGCCTGCTCGGCGCTATTTTCATCCCCTGACCTCCCAGTGAGCCGTATGTACGCTTAGGGCTCGGTGACAACGATATTATATACCCTCCACGACGGGCAAAAGCTCATTCTTGGGGGGTATTTGCACGGTCTCCAAAGGTGGATTTCTGCAAGTGAGTCAGCCAAAGCAGAGACGACCTGCGAGACTGACTGAAGCCTTCCCGATAACGCTCTTGGCTCCTTACCCTTCCTGTCACTTCTGTGACCATCGTCTCCTGCGAGGACCAGACCTGTGTCTAACCCTTTCTTCGACCATCCCATTCTGAATTCCCCCTACGCGTACCCGCAGCGGCACTGGGAACTAGACAACGACGGACAACCCACTCAGAAGGTGAAGGAGCAGCGGAGACCCGCATCCTTCGTAACGCCGATTCCCAAGCCAAAGCTGCAGGGCAGGAAGAAAGCCAGCGCCGCCGCGCCCATGCTGGATTTAGTGGACGCCAAAGGGCTGAGCAGCACAGAGCAGAAGTACGACACCACTTCGTACATCAACGAAGTGCGCCGGGAAGTGGACAAGTGGCGCAGCATTCCAGACCCTTCGAAGTGGGGCGTTACGCCAGTCACACAGCGTCTTTTGCAGCACTGGCGCACGCATGAATTCACCCAACAACGCCCTTTCTTCTGTCAGATTGAAGCCGTTGAAACCGCTATCTGGCTGAGCGAAGTCGCACCGAACACAACGGACGGCAGGCGCATCCTGACTTACCTTGCCAGCGCGAACGAAGGTGCAAACCCTGGCCTGAACCGCATTGCTCTGAAACTGGCGACTGGCGCCGGGAAAACGCAGGTCATGGCGATGCTGATTGCGTGGCAGACCATCAACTCAGTGCGGCAACCCGGAAGCCGGAAATTCACCAAGGGTTTCCTGCTGGTCGCTCCTGGCCTGACCATCCGTGACCGTCTGCGCGTGCTTCTTCCCAACGACCCGGACAACTACTACCTGAAACGCGAGATTGTTCCTGCAGACCTGATGCAGGACATGCAGCAAGCCCGAATCGTCATCACGAATTACCATGCCTTCCGACTGAGGGAAAAAATCGAACTGGCGAAAGTCAGCCGTGCCTTCCTGCAGGGCAGAGGCGAAGCCGTCTCGACCCTGGAAACGGAAGGACAGATGATTCAGCGCGTCATGGGTGACCTGATGGGCCTGAAAAATATTCTGGTCCTGAACGACGAAGCGCACCACTGCTACCGCGAAAAGCCCGTGCCTGAAACAGACGAGACGCTGAAAGGCGAGGAAAAAAAGGAAGCGCAGGAGAATAACGAAGCCGCGCGGCTCTGGATTAGCGGTCTGGAAGCCGTGAACCGGCAGTTGGGCCTGCAGCGCATCTTCGACCTGTCTGCCACGCCCTTTTTCTTGGCAGGAAGCGGATACATCGAAGGCACCCTGTTCCCGTGGACAGTCAGTGACTTTTCCCTGATGGACGCCATTGAATGCGGAATCGTCAAGCTGCCGCGCGTGCCTGTGTCAGACAGCATTTCCAGCACTGAAGCTCCCATTTTCCGAGAGTTGTGGAAACACATTGGGAAGGACATGCCCAAAAAGGGAGCGAAAGCTGCAGGACAACTGGACCCTGAACGGCTGCCGCCCAAACTGCTGTCTGCCCTGGAAGCCCTTTACAGGCATTACGAGCAGACGCACGAGCAGTGGACGCAAGCGGGCATCAATATTCCGCCCTGCTTCATCGTCGTGTGCAACAACACCAGCACCTCAAAACTCGTTTACGAGTACATCAGCGGATACGAACGAGAAAACAGCGATGGGCACAAGGTGGTCAAGAACGGACATCTGGCACTCTTCCGCAACTACGACGACAACAACGCACGCCTTGCCCTGCCGCGCACACTGCTGATTGACAGTCAGCAACTTGAGTCCGGTGAAGCACTGGATGCCAACTTTAAGGAAGCGGCTGCAACCGAAATTGAAGTCTTCCGGCAGGCGGTGAGAGAGCGTACTGGCAACGCTCTGGCCGCTGATAAGCTCACGGATGAAGACCTGCTGCGTGAAGTCATGAACACAGTGGGGAAAGACGGTCACTTAGGCGCGGGCATTCGCTGCGTGGTCAGTGTCTCGATGCTCACGGAAGGCTGGGATGCGAACAACGTCACGCACGTTCTGGGTGTTCGGGCATTCGGGACACAACTGCTGTGTGAACAGGTCATCGGACGTGCCCTGAGACGCCAGAGCTACACGCTGAACGAAGAAGGCCTGTTCAATCCCGAGTACGCGGACGTACTGGGCATTCCCTTCGACTTCACCGCTAAGCCAGTTATTGCGCCCCCACAACAGCCCCGCGAGACCATTCACGTTCGTGCCGTTCTGGAACGTGAAGCACTGGAAATTCAATTCCCGAGAGTTGAAGGCTACCGCGTCGAACTACCTCAAGAGCGCCTGAAAGCTGCCTTCACGCCAGAAAGCAAACTGGTCCTGAACGCCGATATGGTTGGCCCTGCCATTACCCAGAACTCCGGCATCATCGGGCAAGCCGTCAACCTGGACATCAAACACCTGGAAAACGTTCGCCTGACAACCGTCGCCTACCACCTGACTCAAAAACTGCTTGAGCAGTGGCGCGAGCCGAACGAACCGCCACCCCTACACCTCTTCGGGCAACTCAAGAAAATCACGGAAGAATGGCTGGCAAATTACCTGCACTGTCAGCCTGGCACATTCCCAGCGCACCTGCTGTACACAATCCTGGCCGATGAAGCCTCCAACCGAATCATGACAGCCGTCACGCGCTACCACACGCAAGACCAGCCAATCCGCGCCATTCTGGACGCCTACAACCCGATTGGCAGTACACGATTCGTCAACTTCACCACGTCAAAAACCCTGCGCTGGCAGACGGCGACGGACAAATGCCACGTCAACTGGGCGATTCTGGATAGTACCTGGGAAGGCAAATTCTGCCAAATCGTGGAAGAACACCCGCGTGTTCACGCCTATGTCAAAAATCAGAGCATGGGATTCAGCGTGCCGTACCTGAGCGGAAACAAAGTCTGCCAGTACATCCCGGACTTCATTGTCCGCATAAACGACGGCAACGGTGAGCATGACCTGCTGAACCTGATAGTCGAAATCAAAGGGCAGGAAGACGGTAATTCCGACGACAAGAAAGCCACGATGGAAACCTACTGGGTTCCCGGCGTGAATAACCTGCAGACTTTTGGACGCTGGGATTTCGTGCAACTGACCGACCTGTACAGCATGGAAGACGATTTCGGGCAGGCGACAGAAACCACCATCAAGCGCGTGCTTGAGCAAGCCATTCAGGAACGAGTGAAGGGAGAGCGCCAGTGACCCGCAAAAGTACCCCTAAGACTGTCGAGACCATCAACCATGACGACACGCGCAAGAATATTCCCACGGCAGAGATGCAGAGTGTAGCTGAGAAAGGCAATCCTACGCCTATAACCCTGAAATACAACCGCAACACCGACCTTGACCCCCAATTGATGTGGCGTGGCAAAGACCAGCAAGACCTGCAACCACTGACTGTGCAAGCGTCACCCCTGTACATTCAGGAAAAGATTCACCCCCGTGCTCTGGTCAACGATTTGATTAGGCAGACGCAGGAGCGAACGGAACAAATGCCTGCTTTCATGCCGGACCTTTTCAGCGACTTCAACGGCGTACCGGAAGGAGCGAAAGCCGAGTTTTATCAGCATGAACAGCACTGGTCGAATCGCATGATTCTGGGCGACAGTCTGCAAGTTATGGCAAGTCTTTCGGAGCGTGAAGGCCTACGCGGTAAAGTGCAGTGTATCTATTTCGACCCGCCTTATGGAATTAAATTCAATAGTAATTTCCAGTGGTCAACGTCTAGTAGGGATGTGAAAGACGGAAATGCTACTCATATCACGCGTGAACCTGAGCAAGTTAAAGCCTTTCGGGATACTTGGCGTGACGGTATAAACAGCTACTTAAGTTATGTTCGCGATAGATTGATTGTTGGCCGTGAACTCCTTAATGAAAGCGGAAGTATATTCATACAAATAGGCGATGAAAACGTCCATAGAGTTAGATGCTTGCTGGATGAAGTCTTTGGTGAAGAGAACTTTGTTTCCCTAATTGCATATCAAAAAACTACTGGGGCAACGGCAGATAATATGCCTGGAACGCTGGATTATATTTTATGGTTTGCAAAAAACAAAGAATATCTTAAGTTTAGGCCTATAATACGACTTAAAAAGCCGGGAGAAGATGGAGCGACGAAATATAAGAAAATTATATTCCCTGATGGCCTTAGGGGTCAGGCTGGCGAATACGGTTCTTCGGGTTTTGAGCGCGGCGGCATGATTGGAAAACTTTACACGGATGGTGATTTGACTAGCCAAAGTATGGGCCGGGATAAAGGGGAGGGTGCTGCATCTTGGTTCAATGTGCTATTTGAAGGAAAAAAATACACACCTTCTCTTCAATCTAGATGGAAAACTAATGAATCTGGAATGAAACGGCTTGCGGCTGCACAGCGCATCGAGAGCGCAAAAACTACAATCAGATATGTTCGTCATTTTGATGATTTTCCTGCTACACAAATAAACAACCTATGGAGGGATATTGGTGGTATTCAAAGCCGTTCTGACCCAAAAGTCTACGTTGTGCAAACTGCGACAAGTGCCATTGAGCGTTGCATTTTAATGACTACCGACCCCGGCGATATTGTTATTGACCCGACATGTGGTTCTGGTACGACAGCCTATGTTGCTGAACAATGGGGTCGGCGTTGGATGACTGTAGACACTTCTCGCGTAGCTCTGGCGTTGGCTCGTGCGCGTCTAATGGGTGCGCGATACCCTTACTATTTGCTCGCAGATAGTCAAGAAGGTCAGGTGAAGGAAGCCGAAATTACTCATTCGGTGGTCAAGGTTTCCTCAAATCGTAAAAATATTCGGCAGGGATTTGTTTATGAACGAGTTCCGCACATCACACTTAAATCAATTACTAATAACGCTGAAATTGATGTGATTTGGGAGAAATGGCAAACTGAACTTGAATCGCTTAGGGCTGAGCTGGTCGCCTTGCGAGCGAAAAACATGGAAGAGTGGGAAATCCCGCGTGAAGCGGCGGACGCCTGGGAAGAGGCTGCTGTGCGTCTGCATGGGCGAATTTTGGCGGCGAAAGAGAACCAGAAAATCACTAACAAGACCGCGCAAGACTTGTCTGCGCTAAACGCTCTGTTGAAACGCTCCTACACACTGGAAAACCTACCGCAACAGCCTGCGGACTCCTGGCCTGCAGACCATGCTGCTGTACTGGCGAAATGGTGGGAGAAGCGGATTGCCCGGCAGAAGGAAATAGACTCCTCGATAGCGGCGAAAGCGGATTCTGAATTCCTGTATGACCGCCCTTACGTGGACAGCAAGAAAGTGCGTGTGGCTGGTCCGTTTACCGTTGAAAGCCTGTCGCCTCACCGGATGCTGGCGCTGGACGCGAACGGAGACCTGAAAGACCCGGCCAGTGAGCCGGAGGTTCAGGCGATTCAGTCATTCACGGACATGATTCTGGAACAGCTTAAAACGGCTGGTGTGCAACAGGTGGACAAAGCAGCGCGGATTTCGTTCGACACGCTGAAGCCCTGGCCTGGGAAATATGTCCATGCAGAAGGGCGTTACGAGGAAGACGAGGGGCAACAGCGCCGCGCCGCTATTTGCATTGGGCCGGAATTTGGCACCATGCAGCGTAAAGACATCGTGCTGGCCGCACGGGAAGCGGCAGATGCCGACTTCGATATTCTGATTGTCTGTGCCTTCAATTTCGAAGCGCACGCCACAGAATTCAACAGCCTGGGAAATATGCCGGTTCTGAAGGCTCGCATGAATGCTGATTTGCACATGGGCGGTGACCTGAAACCGACAGGAGCAGGAAACCTGTTCGTGGTCTTCGGAGAGCCGGACATTGAGATTCAGGACGTGCCGGGCAAGCAGATTCGCGTGAAGGTGAACGGCGTGGACGTGTTCGACCCCGCGAAAGGTGAAGTGCGGAGTGACGATGTGGACGGTATCGCCTGCTGGTTCATTGACACGAACTACGATTCGGAGAGTTTCTTCGTGCGTCAGGCGTATTTCCTGGGTGCGAATGACCCCTATGGGGCGTTGAAGACGACTCTGAAAGCGGAGATTGACGAGCAGGCGTGGGAGACGCTGAACAGCGATATTAGTCAGCCGTTCGACAAACCCCAGACGGGGCATATTGCGGTGAAGGTCATCAACCACCTGGGCGACGAGGTGATGAAGGTGTTTAGCGTCTCCTGAAATCCTGTTGCTGCACCTTGGGTCAGCTAATTGGAGGCGCAGAGTGTGAGCTGGGAATCCTCGTGTGGGAAGTTCGTTGCAAGTTCCCAGAGGCATTTTCTCGATGTAATTTTCAATAGTGTCTAATTCTGCGGATTATTCTTGCGGAACTATAGATAAATATTATTAGGGAGCCTATTTGGTTCCCTAATTCTATATTGTATGTTTGATTGTAGATTTATCTATGTGTGTAATCTGATTCATAGTTGATTTCGTGTCTATGTAGTAGCGTTGTGATTATTGATTAGGAGTGTTGATAGTAGATGTATTTGTCTAGCCAAGTTGGTTTGGAAGTTCGTAAATTGATGAATCGAATAGCACCTGATAAGTTAAGTCTTGGATTTCTTGATTATATTCTATTTAATCCTTGGTTTGATAAGGATGACGAAGAGAGGATAATTTGCTCCGCAGAGATTCTTCACGCTCTGGATAAAACTTCGCACCTCATTAAAAATCACCGCAGTGAAGTGGGGGCTCGTTTGGAACACTTTCAAGCGGTCCTTGCGCCTGATGTTCTTCTGAAAATTCATCCCGGTCATTCGGTTCAGCGCAGGGCAACGACTGTCACGGCTGAATTCGGGGCAAATGTTCTCCGAATTCGAGAGCTGCATCAGGAGCACATTCGCTCCGGTCAGCCCACTGTGGATGTCCTGACTGGTCGCGCCATCACACAGCGGCAGCGGCAGGCGCTCCGTAACGAATATCGAGAACTGGGAGCGCAAGCGGTAGCAGAGGCAAGAGAAATTCGTCATCCGCTGGCCGATGAACTTGATTACCTGAACTCACAACCGCCGAACTACTTTTCTCGCCTGGAAACTAATTTCCCTGAAGTCGAACGAAGAATCCGTCAGCTCCCGCCGAAGAGCATGGAAACTAATTTCCGTATTCTCCAACGCCTCCGCATTCATCCACAACCGCTCTATAAGGCCGCGCTGGGCAGTCCGCGACTGTACACCATCGGCTTCGGCCTGCAGAACATGAGTAAATCCGTTCGTGCGGTCCTGATGCCCGATTGCGTGTCGTTGGACCTGGAAGCCGCTCAGTTCGCCGTTGTCGCCGCCGTGTGGGGTATTCCGAGCATTCAGGAAGCCTTGCAGACGGGTTCAGCCTGGGAAGTCATCATGGGAGAAATCCATAGTCATTTTCCCCACATCAAAAAGTCGCAGGTGAAAAGCGTGCTCTACCCTCTGATTTTCGGCATGCCGAAGCATTCGCTGGCGCAGAGAATTCAGCATGAAACGCGTATCACGGCTGAGGAATTCTTCAACGCGTCCGTCACCATGCAAACCCTGCTATCAGCTCGGGAGACTCGCATGGACCTCATTCGGAAAAATGGGGGAATCGTGGACGCGACAGGTCGAACCCACTCGCTGCAGGAGCGGCAGGAGCGGGAAGATACACGTCAGGATAGAGCTATTCGCTCACTGCTGGCCTATGAGGCGCAATCTTACGAAGTCGAGCTGATGCGCCCGCTGCTGAACTTCATCCGCGAAAACGCTCGCTACCTGAAACTTAATCTGTTTATTCATGACGGTGTGTACGTGCAATTCACTGCAGAGGCAGACGAGCAGCGCCGAGAACGACTGCTTGTATCAATGCAGAACGCTGTGCAATCTGCCGCACAAAAACTGGGCGTAGTGACGCGCCTGACCCAAGAATAGGTGGAAAAGATAAACTCGGCAGTGGCCCTGAAGAAGGCATTTTCGCGTGATACAGCATGGAATCTTCCGCGTTTCTAGACGACAAGAAAAGCCGCCCGACATCATCGCGGGCGGCTCACTAGGGACTATCTATTCAGGAACAGCTTACCGGAGTGCATTCATGGGGCTGGCCCGACGATGAACGTCCTGTACGTCATTGGTATTCAGGACAGCGTACCGATTCGTCATCGTGGTATTCGTGTGCCCGAGCACCCGCATTAAGGTGAACTGGTCACCACCATTCCGCAAGTAGTTCACCGCGAATCCACGCCGGAACGCGTGCGGCCCATAACGCTTGACCCCAGCGCGGCGGCACAGGCGTTCAAGGAGCTTGTACACCGAGACGTTCGAATATCCAGACTCTTCATTCACGAGAAACAGGAAGGGCAGGGGAGAGTCAGGGCGCTCGTCACGCAGATAACGATTAACAAGCTTGAGCGTGGGGCGGGAAATCGGCACCACTCGGTCTTTGCCGCCTTTGCCTTCACGGACCATCAGGCATTGGGTGGGGAGAATGTCACGCAGTTCCAGATTGTTGAGTTCGGAGACGCGCACGCCGGTATCGAACAGGACTGCCAGAAGCGCCTGATACTTGAGCGGAGTTGCACTTTTAGAGGCTGCAAGCAGGAGCCGTTTCATGTCCTGGCTAGGCACGGCATCTAGGACTTTCTGCTTGAGTTTGGGCATTTTGACGCGCTCCATAGGATTAATCGGGAAGTAACCCTCTTCCGTTGCCCAGCGCAGGAAGGATTTGACGACCCGCAACCGGGCGTGAGCTCCTGCAGCGGACAGTTGATTCATGCAGTGAGCGGCGAAGGAGCGAATGACCAAGGTGGTGAGCTGGTCCGCGTATTCGGTGTCGTTTGTGAGGGCAAATTCGAGAAATTGTCGCAATGCCGTTCTGTAGGCTCGCATGGTGTTGCTGGAATGGCCGCGACTGAGACAGTCAAATTCGTACTCCTGCTTGATAGTTTCGAGCTTCATTCGCATGGTGTCTCCTGCACCAAAGCCCTATACACGACTTCACCATAAATGTGAATTTGATGAGTCGCTGCCCACATACGCCAGAAGAAAAGTCGCCGTAACAGAATCAAAGATGCTGCACTTTTTTGACGAATACTCTTCTGTTTTTTGTCACAAAAAAGCCCACTAGGACGGCATTTTTCCGGACCGGACAGCACACGGGTCGGCACCCAGATTTGATTTTCCAGCCCTGACCCGCTAATCTGCTGTGCGCTGGAACGGTGCCCGAGTGGTTGAAGGGGCACGCCTGGAAAGCGTGTGTACGGGCAACCGTACCGAGAGTTCGAATCTCTCCCGTTCCGCCAGAAGAAAATGAGCGTCGCAGTGGGCCCCTGGCCTGCTCGGCGCTCTTTTCATTGGTTCCGTACTTCCCCTGGCCCACGCCGGGGGGTTTTTCATGCGCCGGAATTCTTGAACTGGGGGGGCTGGTTTCAGGGTCCCGGCGTGCCGTATGGTGCCGTTCGCACACACAATCCAGTTTCTGGCCGGCGCGCTGTTGCCCGGCCCGGCCCGCCGCGTCTTGCCCTGCCCGGAGGAATCCCCGAATGCTCAGACCGTCCATGTCGTCTGCCCGGCCCGCTGCCCTGCTGCCTGCCACCCTTCTGCTGAGCGCCCTGCTGGGTGCGTGTTCGTCCGCTCCGGAACCGCAGGCCGCCGCGCCGGGCATCCCGGCGGGGTTCGGGGAGGCGCAGGCCGCGCTGGCTGCCCAGGGAGGCCGGGGCGGGGCACTGACCGCCCAGGCGGCCACCTGCCCCACGCAACTGGCGTTGCCGTACGGGCAGAGTGGCCTGGATACCGGCCTGTACTGGTACGCGAAGGGAGAGGCCGGGTCGCTGGGCGGCGTGGGCTGCAAGGCCCGCACGGACGGCGCCGCCATGACCGGCTACTACGATCCCGCCCGGCCCGTCCTGGTGTTCGTGCACGGCTGGCAGGACGGCAGCACCGTGGCTGGTGTGCGGGACAACTTCTACTTCAGCGAGGCGGGCCGCAACGTTGCAGACGCCTGGATCGACGCCGGCTGGAACGTCGCCCTGTACCACTGGACGCAACTGGCTGACGACGAGGGCACTGGCGGCGCGCCGTATCACTCGCAGGCGAAGATCTGGACGTCCACGTACGCCTACACCGACACGCTGGGCCGCGCCCAGAACATCGGGATGCGGTACCGCACGCCGGGTGGCACCTACGCGACGACCGGGATGCCCACCGTCAGCGCCGGGCAGCTCTTCTACGCGGCCTACAAGAGTGCCCTGAGCCAGTGGGCGTACGCGGGTGCCGAGGGCGTGCGCGTCATGGGTCACTCGCTGGGCGCGCAGATGGCGCTCGCCATGACCGAGCGGGCCTACGCGGACACGGCCCTGACCGCCGCCAAGCGGCCCAGCCGCGTGGTGCTGGCCGACCCGTACTGGACTCCCGCCACGGCCGGGTACGGGCACAGCTACGCGTTCCTGAGTCCCGACGTGAACCCTGCCGCCCGCAGCGCCCGCATCGCGCAGGCGCTGAAGAACAGCGGCGTGGCGGTCGAGTGGATCAAGTCCAGCCGCGTGAACGACCTGGGCGGCGACAACAACCTGAACATGGCGAAGTTCATCAGCCGCACCGAGGTGTTCCCGGATTACGTGTTCGACCTGAACCCCGCGAGCGGACTGGCCCGCAAGCACGGCGTCGCGCCCCGCTGGTATCTCTGGAGCCGTTCGTTCGCCGCGAATGGGGCCGTCAGCGCCGCGAACACCCAGGCGGTCGCCGTGACCCGCATGAACAGCGGCGTGCGCTACGACCAGAGCGGCGGCCGGAGCAGCGTCACGCCCGGGGACGACACCTTCGTCAGCGCCGCCAACCCCTGACCGTTCCCGCGCGGTGACCGGTGGGGGAGGGGAGTGTGCGCGCCTCTTCCCCACACGGTGGTCAGGTGGGCCGGACCCGCCACGCGCTGATCAATGGGAGCAGCGCCAGGACGGCGCAGGTTCCGGCCAGCACGGGGAACCCGGCGCGGGCGATGATCACGCCGCCCAGCGCGGTCCCCACGCCCGCCGCGACGTACCCCAGGCCGTCCGTGACGCCCTGCGCGGCCGGGAAGCGCGTCAGGGCCTTGCTGCCCGCCACGAACGCCAGGTTCCAGCCGAGGCCCAGCCCGAACATGCTGACGGCCAGCCACGCCGCGCCGCTCTGGGGGGCGCTCAGGGCGGCGGCGGCCAGCAGGAGCGCGCCGCCCACGTACCCGAAGCGCAGGCCCAGCCGGTCGATCAGGGGGCCGGTCAGCCACCCGAAGCCGAACATGCCCAGGATGTGCCCGCTGATCAGCGCGGCGACCGCGCCGTGATCCAGGCCCATGTGGTGCGCCCGCAGCGGCGTGAGACTCATCAGGGTGACCATCAGGCCCTGCGCGGCGGCCAGGGCCAGCGCGGTGCTGCGCACGCCGGGAATGGCGAAGGCCTCCCGGACCTTCAGTTTCGCGCTGGGAGTGGTGGCCGCCTGGGCCGCCGTGACGGGCCGCCAGACCTGGATCAAGAGGGCCGCCGCGCCCAGCAGCGCCCCGCCGACCAGCCACCCGGCGACTTCCGGGGTGCTGCCCAGCGCCGCGCCCAGCGCCTCGATGGGCCGGGACGCGCCGGTCATCAGGAACGACCCGAGTACGCTCATGAGCATCAGCGCGCCCAGCGCCGCGCCGCGCCGGTCGTCCGGGACGCTCTCGGCGGCGGCGTAGCGGGCCTGCTGGTACCCGCCCTGCGCCGCGCCCATCATGCAGGCGCCCAGCAGGAACACCGGCAGCAGCGCGAAGCGGGCGCCCACGAAACCCACGCCGGCCCCCAGCGCCCCGAGTGCGAAGGCGGCGCTCAGGCCGGCGCGGCGGCCCCGGCGGAGCATCAGCGCCCCGAACGCCCCGGCCGACAGCGCCGCCGACGTGCTGATCAGCGTGCTGGGCAGGCCCACCAGCGTCTCGAAGTGCAGGCCGCTCATGATCAGGCTGGCCAGCACGGTGCTGACGGTGGTCGCGCCGGTCGCCAGTGCCTGGGCGGAGTACAGCGGGGCCAGCTGCCCCAGGTTCAGGGCGGGGCGGGGCAGCGCGGCGTCACTCATGGGCGGGTCCGGGGGCAGGCATGCCCGGCATCATGACAGGCTCACGCCTCGCCCTGCGCCTGCCAGCGGGCCTGCACCGCGCCGCGCAGGTACGTGGCGGCGTCCTCGGTGCTGGCGCCCGGCGTGAACACGCGCCCCACGCCCAGTTCCGCCAGGGTGGGCAGGTCCTGGTCCGGGATGATGCCGCCCCCGAACACGATGATGTCCGCGGCGCCCTGCTCGCGCAGCAGGGTCATGACCTCCCGGAAGTAATGCATGTGCGCGCCGGACAGGACGCTCAGGCCGATGGCGTCCACGTCCTCCTGCACGGCGGCGTTCACGATCATCTCGGCGGTCTGGCGCAGGCCGGTGTAGATGACCTCCATGCCCGCGTCACGCAGCGCGCGCGCCACGACCTTCGCGCCGCGGTCATGGCCGTCCATGCCGGGTTTGGCGATCAGTACTCGAATTCGGCGGTCCTGTGTCATGTCGTTCCTCCTGCCCCCGGCCCGGCTGAACCGGGCGTCGCACACGTGAGGTCAGTGGTCCGGTCGGCGGTGCGTGCCGCCCCACCGGACCCTAACGGGCGTTTGGCTGACATTCTACGCACCGCCGCGCCCGGCTGTCCCGTTCTGCCGTCCTGACCGGCGGTCACGTGTTCATCAGGAACGCGGTGTACAACCGTTCCCATGAGCGCCCTGCTGTCCCTGACCCTGGCCGTGCTGACCGCCCTGCCCGCCCCCGCCCCGGCCCCAACCCTGACCGGCACGACCTGGGTCCTGCAGACCCTGCAGCCGGCCACGCCGGGGCCCCCGGCGGCCGCGCCCATCACGCCCGGCGCCCGCCTGACCCGGCCCACCCTGACCCTGACCGGCCGCGACACAGAGCTGACGCTGGGCGGCAGCACCGGCTGCAGTCCCCTGAGCGGCGCGGCGCGGCTGGGCAGCGCCGGAGCGCTGCAGACCAGCGCGCTGCTGCTGCGCGGCGTGCAGGGCGGCAGCAGCCAGAACTGCCCGGACGCGGCCCTGAGCCTGCGCGAGGACTACCTGACGCTGCTGCGCGCCACCACCCGCTACGACCTGCGCGGCGACACCCTGACCCTGATCGCCGGGAAGGGCCGCCTGACCTTCACCGCCAGCCCGGCCAGCAGCGCGGTGAATGATGGAGGCGCGGTGAGCCCCCCGACCCTGAACGGCCCCTGGACCCTCACGCGCCTGACCGTCCGCGCCGGGAACGTGGAGCGCCCCGTTCCCACCAGCGGCCTGCTGAGCGTCACCTTCGACGGGCCGCAGGTCACGCTCGTCGGCTCGGTCGGCTGCAACGCGCTGCGCGGCACCGGCGCGCTGCTCGGCCGCCCGGCCCGCGTGACCTTCGGGCCGGTCAGTTCGACCCGCATGGCCTGCGCGCCCACCCAGGCCCAGGCGGAAACCGCCCTGAACGGCCTGCTGCGGGCGCCCCTGACCGTCACGCAGACCGGCCGCACCCTGACCCTGAGCGGCGCGGCCGGCACGCTCACCCTGACGCGCGGCCCGCAGCCGGCGCCCGCCCCGACCGTCACGGACCAGCCCGACCCGGCCGCCACGTACGTCCTGACCCGCGTGAACGGTGCGCCCGCCCCCGCCACCGCCCGGCCCGTCAGCCTGACCTTCCAGGGCGGCCGGGTGGGGGGCGTGGACGGCTGCAACAATGTCGGCGCGCCCTACGTCCTGCGCGGGCGGGTGCTGGGCCTGACCGGCCCGGCCTTCACGACCCGCCTGGCCTGCCCGGAACCCGGCGTGAACCTGACCGGCCTGCTTGGCGGCGGTCCCACCCTGACCCTGCAGGGGCCCGGCGGCAGCGGCCAGACCCTGATCCTGACGGTTCCCGCCACCCCCGACGCGCCCGCCGAACGCTGGGAATTCCAGGCCCGCTGAAACGGCGCCGCTTCAGCGGGCCGCGCTCACTGCAGGGCCCGTTCGAGGCGGGCGACCACGCGCTCGCGGCCCAGCGTCTCGAGCAGGTCCGGCAGGTCCGGGCTTTCCATCGTTCCGGCCACCGCCGCGCGCACCGGGGGCATGACCTTCCCGAGCTTCAGCCCCCTGGCCTCGGCGAACGCGGCGAAGGCCGCCTTCACGCCCGCCGCGTCGAAGGTCGGGACGTTCTTCAGGGCGGCGGCCAGCTCGGGCAGCAGCTCCCGCGCGCCGTCGATCGCGGCCTGCGCCTTCTCGTTCACCGGGTACTCCTCGGACCAGAAGTAGGGGGTCTTCTCCAGGAACTCGCTGAACACCTCGATGCGTGGGGTCATCAGACGCACCACCGAGCGGAAGTAGTCGTCCAGGGGGAGCGTCACCTTCTGATCGGCCAGGAAGGCGTGCAGGCGGCGGGCGACCTCATCAGCGGACAGCACCTCGCGCAGGTACTTGCCGTTGTACCAGCGCAGCTTCGCCTGATCGAACACCGGGCCGCCCAGCGTCACGTCAGAGAGGCGGAACACCCGCTCGAACTCGGCCAGATCGAAGACCTCCAGGCCGTCCGGGTGCGTCCAGCCCATCGTCGCCAGGAAGTTCAGCATCGCCTCGGGCAGGAAGCCCTGCCCCTGGTACCACTCGACGCTCGTGGGGTTCTTGCGCTTGCTGATCTTGGATCTGTCCGAGTTGCGCAGCAGCGGCATGTGCGCGAACACCGGCTCAGGCCAGGAAAAGGCGCGGTACAGCAGCACGTGAATGGGCGTGCTGGTGATCCACTCCTCGGCGCGGACGACGTGCGTGACGCCCATCAGGCGGTCATCCACCACGTTCGCGAGGTGGTACGTGGGGAACCCGTCGGCCTTGAGGAGCACCTTGTCGTCGATCTCGCGGTTCTGGAAGTGAATCGGGTCGCGCAGCAGGTCATTCACGACCGTCTCACCCTCACGCGGGACCTTCAGGCGGATCACGGCCGCCTCGCCCGCCTCCACCCGCGCCTGCGCCGCCGCCGGGTCCAGGTCACGGCTGGGCACGGCGATCACGCGGCCCTCCGCCTGCGC
This sequence comes from Deinococcus depolymerans, assembly GCF_039522025.1. Taxonomy (NCBI): domain Bacteria; kingdom Thermotogati; phylum Deinococcota; class Deinococci; order Deinococcales; family Deinococcaceae; genus Deinococcus; species Deinococcus depolymerans. The sequence goes on from NZ_BAAADB010000003.1 coordinate 60,936, forward strand.
CGCCTCGCGCAGCGCCGTCAGTTCATCGGCCGTCTCGAAGGCGTAGTAGGCGTGACCGCCCGCCACCAGCCCACGGGCGTAATCGCCGTACAGGTCGAAGCGTTCGGACTGACGGTACGGGCCGTTCGGGCCGCCCTGAAGCGGCGACTCGTCCGGCGTCAGGCCCAGCCACTGCATCATCTGGAAGATGCGTTTCTCGCTGTCCGGCACGTAGCGGTTGCGGTCGGTGTCCTCGACGCGCAGGATGAACTTCCCGCCCGACTGGCGGGCCAGGGTGTGGTTGAACAGGCCGATGTACGCGGTGCCCACGTGGGGGTCACCCGTGGGGCTCGGAGCAATGCGGGTCACGACAGACATGACGCACAGCATACGGGCCTGCGGGGTCTTCCTGCCTTCCCGCCCGTCCCGCGGTGCCTGCTCTGCCCGCCCGGCCCCCCCCGCGGCCAGGGCCTATGCTGCCAGGGCATGTCCCCGCACCCCGACCCGTCCCCGACCGACCACCCGGCCCCCGCCACGCGGCTGACGCAGACCACCACCCGCCTCTTCGGGTACTACCCCGGCACGGTCGCGCTGGTCACGGCCGCGCACGCCGGCACGCGCAACGTCATGGCGGCCGGCTGGCACACCGCCCTGAGCGAGACGCCCCCCCTGTACGGCGTGTCGCTGGGCCGGGAACGCGCCACGTACCCGCTGATCCGCGCGTCCGGCACGTTCGGCGTGAACTTCCTGCCGCTGTCCCGCGTGGACGCCATCCACGGCAGCGGCCTGCACAGCGCCCACGACGGCACCGACAAGCACGCCCTGCTGGACCTGCCCACCCTGAGCGATCAGCCGCTGGCCCTGAGCGGCGCGTACCTGCACTACACCTGCCGGGTCACGCAGGTCATCCCGGTCGGGGATCACGACCTGATCGTCGGACACGTGCAGGAGGTCCACTTCGACCCGGACGCCTTCGACCCGCGCGGCCTGCTCGCCGCCCCGCCCGCCCTGTACCTGGGCCGCAGCGTGTACGCCACCCTGAGCGCAGACCGGCTCGACGCCCGCCCAGACGGGCTGTAACGAACCTCACACCCGCCGACACCGCCCTGACGCGCCTCCCCGATGGTCAGGGGCGTGAACCGCTCCGCTCGCCAGGCCGCCCGCTCTGCCCTCCGCCTCGCTCTGCTGCCGCTGCTGCTGACCGGCGCCGCGCACGCCGCCGCGTTCAGCGTGGGCGGCGAGATCCGCAACCCCGCCGCGACCCGCCCGCTGGGCAGCGGAGAACTGCGCGTCCTGATGACCAACCTGGGCGGCGGCTGGCTGCTGGGCATGGGCCCCCTGACCGGCACGCGCTTCAACGTCGTGGTCCCCGGCACCTTCCGGCCGCCCGTGCAGCCCCTGGACGTCTGCCCCGGCGTGAAGGTCACGCCCGCCGGTGCGCGCACGTACACCGCCGAGACCCTGCTGATCTTCAATCCCGCCACGAACGCGGTCGCCACGCTCGTGCAGGCCGACGCGCCCACCGAACCCACCGAGCGCGGCCAGTGGATCTACAGCGACCGCACCGTCACCCTGAGTGGCCGCTGCGCCGGCCTGAACACCTACTACGCCCTGACCCTGCGGCCCGGCTGGACCGGCGTGACCACCGAGAGCCGCGACGGACGCTTCGACATCCGCAACGCCCGCCGCAACCTGCCGTACTGGGTGCAGCCGGTCCTGAGCACCGCCGCCCGCCAGACCTTCCCGGCCCTGTTCGGCGGGCAGCGCAGCGCCTTCAACCGCTGACCCTGCCGCCGGCCTGATCAGCGGGCCGGGCCGGACGCCGCGTCCCGCCCGCGCGGCACGTCCCGCACGCCGCGCCGCCCGAACGAGTGCGCCAGATCACGTTCGCTCAGGCGCAGCACGGTCGGGCGGCCGTGCGGGCAGGCCCAGGGATGCTCGCAGGCCGCCAGCGCCCGCAGCACCCCCTCGCCCCGCGCGTGGTCCAGCATCCCGGCCTTCAGGGCGGGCGCGCAGGCCAGGCGTGCGAGCACGTCCCGCCGGGGGTCCGGACCGTCACCGAGCGCGGCCTCCACGATCTGCTCGTGCAGGCGCGGCACGTCCAGCGCCGCCAGCGTGGCGGGCACGGTCCGCAGCCGCGCCAGCCCCGCCCCGAAATCCTCGATGGTCAGGCCCCACCCCTGTAACTCCGGGGCGCGTTCGTGCAGGCGGGCCAGCTGCTCGGGCGTCAGGTGCAGCAGTTCCGGTTCGGGCAGCTCGGTGGGCGGCTCGGCGGTCATCTGGCGGCCAAACTGCTCGAACAGCGCACGTTCGTGCGCGGCGTGCGCGTCCACGATCCACAGGTCACCCTCGCCCTGCGCCAGCAGGTACAGCTCCTGGTACACGCCCAGCAGCGTCAGCGCGGGGAAGGAGTCGTTCGCGGCGCCGGCGCTCGCCGTTTCCGCTGGCGGGATCAGCGCCGGGACCGCCCGCGCCAGGGGATGCGAGGCCAGCGCTGCCGCCACCGCCGCCTGCACGCGCGCCGCCACGCCCGGCAGGTCCGCCAGCGCCACCACCTGCTTGGCCGGATGCACGTTCGGATTGTGATCCTCCGGCGCGACCGTCAGGTCCAGCACGCACAGCGGCGCCGCGCCCGCCGGAAGCAGCTCCGCGAAGCCGTCGATCACGGCCCGCTCCAGTTCCGGCGGGGCCAGCACGGGCCGCCCGTTCACGCTGAAATGCATCCGGTCCCGCCGCGCGCGCGTTAACTCCGGGCGGGACACCACACCCCGCACGCCGTCGGCCACGACGGTCAGCACCCGGTTCGCGCTGAGCGGCCCGTACACGCTGGCCACCGCGCCCCGGTGATCGCCCGGCGCGTGCGTCAGGCGCACGTCCCCGTCCACGCACAGCCGCCAGTACAGGCCCGGATGGTGCAGCACGTAGCGCCCGAGCAGCGCCGTCACCTCGCGCACCTCGGCGGCCGCCGGGGCCTGCGTCCTCAGCCGCGCCGGGAGCCGCGCGAACAGGTTCCGCACCGACACGGTCGTTCCCGCCGGAGCCGAGGTGCGCGACACCTCCACCTCGTCCCCGCAGGCCCGCACCTCGCACGCCCCCACCTGCGCCGCCGGGCGCGTCACCAGCTGCACCTCGCCCGCCTGAGCCGCCGCCCACAGCGCCTCACCCCGGAACCCCAGCGTCGTCACCGCGTCCACCGACGCCGCGTCCGGCGCGAGCTTGCTCGTCGCGTGCCGCCGCGCCGCCAGCCCCGCCGAGGCCGCCGGAATACCCGACCCGTTGTCCCGCACCCGCACCAGCCCCAGCCCGCCGCCCTCCAGGTCCACCTCCAGGCGGGTCGCGCCGGCGTCCAGCGCGTTCTCCACCAGTTCCCGCACCACGTCCAGCGGCCGCGACACCACCTCACCCGCCGCGATCAGCCGCGCCACATGAGGAGGCAGAACGTGAATATCAGGCAGGGTCACGCGGTCAGGGTAGCGGGTCCGGTGCGGGGCGTTGCTGCCTCAACTCTCGATTGCGACTGCCTGACCGTTCAGTTCGCGTTGCCAGCGGTGCAGGGTCTCCAGGGCCTGCATGGGCGTCAGGCGGCCGAGGTCCAGCGTGGCGAGTTCGCGCCGGAGGCGGGTGTCGTCGCCCTGCACGCTCAGGGCGCCCAGCAGGCGGGCGGCGCGGGTGGTGACCGCCCCCGGCAGTCCGGCCAGCCGCGCGACTTCCACGCCGTAGCTCTGGCGGGCCGCGCCGGGCACGACCTGATGGTAGAAGGTCAGGCCGCCGCTGCCGGCGGCATCCTCCTCGGCGGCCACGTGCAGGTTGATCAGGCCCGGCAGGTCGCTTTCCAGGCGGGTCAGTTCGAAGTAGTGCGTGGCGAACAGCGTGTGCGCCCCTGCGGCGTGCAGGTGTTCCAGCGCGGCCTGCGCGATGGCGAGGCCGTCGAGGGTACTCGTGCCGCGCCCGATCTCGTCGAGAATGACGAGGCTGCGGGCGGTGGCGCCGTGCAGGATGGCGGCCAGTTCGCTCATCTCGACCATGAATGTCGAGCGGCCCCCGGCGAGGTCGTCGCTGGCGCCGATGCGGGTGTGGATGGCGTCGTAGACCGGCAGTTCGGCCCGGTCGGCCGGCACGAACGACCCGATCTGGTGCAGCAGGGCGCACAGGGCGACGGTGCGCAGGTACGTGCTTTTCCCGGCCATGTTCGGGCCGGTCAGCAGCAGGGTGCGCTGGCCCTCGCCGAGGCGCACGTCGTTCGGCACGAAGCGGCCGCCCAGGCTGCCTTCCACGACCGGGTGCCGGGCCTGCGTCAGCTGCGTGTGGCCGGCGGTGGTGCTGGGCCGGACCCAGCCGCCCAGCGCGGCCATCTCCGCCAGGGCGGCCAGGACGTCCAGTTCACTCAGGGCGCCGGCCGCGTCGGACAGCGCCTCGGCGTGCGCGGCCAGCGAGTCGCGCAGGTCCGTGAACACCTCCAGTTCCAGGCGTTCGCTCGCGGCGTCCAGCCGGGCGATCTCGCGTTCACGTTCCCGCAGGTCCGGGCGGGTGAAGCGCGCGCGGTCCTTCAGCGTGGCGATCTGGCGGTAGTCGGCCGGGACCTTGCCCAGGTGCGCGCCCGTGACCTCCAGGTAGTAGCCGAACACGCCGTTGAATCCGACCTTGAGGCTGGGAATGCCGGTGCGGGCGCGTTCGCTGACCTCCAGTTCCGCCAGCCACGCGCGGTGCCCGATGGCCTCGCCGCGCAGGGCGTCCAGTTCGGCGTGGAAGCCGTCGCGGATCAGGCCGCCGTCGCCCGCGCGGATGGGCGGCTCGTCCACCAGGGCCGCGCGGATGCGGGTCACGACGTCCGGCAGGCCCGTCAGTCGCGTGCGGACGCTGCCCAGCAGGCCGCCCTGGCCCTCCAGCAGGGCCGCCGCCTCGGGCAGCAGGTCCAGCGTGCGGGCCAGGGACGCCACCTCGCGCGGCGTGGCCCGGCGGGTCGCCACGCGCGCCGCCAGCCGTTCCAGGTCGTGCGCGCGGTACAGCAGGGACCGGACCGCGCCGCGCAGGTCCGGCGCACGGGTCAGGGCCTCCACGCTGTCCAGCCGGGCGCGGATGCTCAGTTCGTCCAGCAGCGGGGCGCGCAGCCACGCCCGCAGTCGCCGCCGCCCCCCGGCCGTGCGGGTGTGGCCCAGCGTGTCGGTCAGGGTGCGGCCCTGCGGGGACTGCGCGGTGAACAGTTCCAGCGCCCGCACGGCCGCGTCCGGCAGTCTCATGTGCGCGCCCGGCTCGAAGCGCACCACGCGCCGCACCATGTCCAGCCGCCCCTGCTGCGTCACGCGCGCGTACCCCAGCACCGCCCCGCAGGCCCGGCGCAGCGCCGCCGACGCCAGTTCCGGCGACACCTCGCCCAGCACGGTCCGCAGTTCCGCCTGCGCGGTCTCCTCGTCGAAGGTGGCGGGCGAGAGCATCACGGGAAAGCGCGCCTGGAAGTCCGCGAGCAGCGCCGCGTTCCCCGACAGTTCCGGCGCGAGCAGCACCTCCCGCGCCCGCCAGCGCGACAGCTCGTCGTACAGGGCGAGGCGGGTGTGGAACGCCGCGCAGCGGAACTCGCCCGTACTGACGTCCAGCAGCGCCAGCGCGTACCCGTCCCCGGTGGCGACCGCCGCGAGGTAATTCTCGTCCGCACCCAGGTGCCGCTCCTCGGTCACGGTGCCCGGCGTGAGCAGCTGCGTGACCTTGCGCTCCACCAGCCCGCTGCCCGGCTCCTCGACCTGATCGGCGACGGCCACGCACACGCCGGCCGAGAGCAGCCGCTCCACGTGTCCGTCCAGGGCGCGCAGCGGGATGCCCGCCATGGGCGTGCTGAAGTCCCGGCTGCTCTTGTGCGTCAGGGCCAGGCCCAGCAGCCGGGCGGTGCGCTCGGCGTCCTCGCCGAAGGTCTCGTAGAAATCACCGACCTGAAACAGCAGCAGCGCGTGCGGCAGCTGCGCGGCCACCTCGTCGCGCATCCGCACGTACTGCTCCAGCATGGGCGGGAGTGCTCCCGACCCGGTTCCCTTCAGGACGTTCTGAGCCCGCATCCCGCGCAGCATAGCGGGGCGGGACCCGCCCGACAGCGGCAGCGGCACAAAAGGGGAGGGGCGGCGGTCCGGGCGCAGCGAAAACGCCCGGAGTGACCGGGCGCCAGTGGGGTGGCGGGGATGCTGTCTGCGGTTACTCGTCGCAGCCGAGGGCGCGCAGCAGGTCGAGTGCCGTGATGGGGCGGGGCGTCATGGCTGGCGCGGCAGGCTGAACAGGACGACGGAGGAAGAGACGGCGCAGGAATGCAGTCATGAGAGCTCCTGAAATTCAATGAATCTGATGTAATCCTGACTTTACATGAAGGCAACTTTATTTTAATGTGAAGAAACTCACCGTGCGGGCAGCCGCTCAGGCAGCAGTGGCCCGTCCCCTGAACCGTGTCCCGAAGCGCCCGGCCCACCCGTCCGGGCGGCCTACCATGCAGGCATGGCCTACGATCCCCGCATGAACTACGACCCCGCCCGCAAACTCACGGACGGGGACGTGCAGGACCTCAAACCCGACGGCTGGTACGGCGACGACGGCAAACTGTTCCGCGACTTCCCGTTCGACACCTACCAGCAGGGCGTGGACTTCGCCATGCGCGTCGCCGCGCAGGCCGAGGCGCGCGGCCACCACCCGGACCTGCACATCTACTTCCGGCACGTGCGCGTCAACTTCTTCACGCACGACGCGGGCGGCGTCACGCAGGCCGACATCGACGGCGCGCGGGCCGTGGACACCCTGCTGCCCGCCACGGCCCAGGGAGCGCAGGATTGAAACTCCGCATTCCTGACGCGGACGTGATCTGGGACACCCTGCCCACGCCGCGCCGGCACGAACGGACCCTGCAGGTCCAGCCGGCGGACCTCGACGACCTGAACCACGTGAACAACACCGTGTACCTCGCGTGGTGCGAACAGGTCGCCCGCGAGCACGCCCTGCGCCTGGACATGGGCACCGACGCCCTGAGCGCCCTGGGCGCCGTGCCGGTCGCGCGTCAGCACGTCATCACCTACCACCGCCCGGCCGTGCTGGGCGACACGGTGCGGATCCGCACGGCCCTGACCCTGCACGCCGGGGTGCGCAGCGTCCGCGCCTACGCCCTGGACCGCGTGAACCCCGGCGACCCTGAAGGCGGCGTGCGCCTCGCCGAATGCCAGACCGAGTGGGTCTGGGTGGACCCCGTCTCGGGCCGACCCAAGCGCGCCCCGGACCTGGTCACGGACCGTTTCGGCTTCAGCGACGCCGTGTTCAGCCGCTGAACCAGACGGCCGGCCGGATCATACGGACTGCCGTTTGTTTCGCCGACAATCCGGAACTTCACCGGATTGCCAGCTCCACGTCCGGAACCCGATTTGCTCCTTCTCTGCGGAGCAGCTCTACCTCTGCGGAGCAGCTCTCCGAGTCGCATCCGCTCGGATTGAACGGGCTTTGCAGCCCATTCAATCGGAGTCCGTATCAGCCGTTCAGGCCGCCCAGCGTCCCGGCGCTCAGCAGCACCGCCCGCGCGGGCGCGCCGTCCACCTCGGTCAGCGGAAGCGGCAGGCAGATCAGGTCGTACTCACCGTCCGGCACGCCGCTCAGGTTCAGGCCCTCCAGGATCAGGACGCCCGCCTCGCGGCAGGCGTGGTGCCCGTCGAGCGTCTTGCTGGTCAGCGGGTCCACGCTGGGCGCGTCCGTGCCGATCAGGGTCACGCCGCGCCGCGCGGCCTCCCGCACGAACGCCGGGGAGAGCGCGGCAAACACGGTCGGGAACTCCTGCCAGTGCGGGGGTTGACCGGTGTTCAGCAGCAGCCGGGGCGGCAGCCTGCCCGGCAGGCCCGTCAGGGCGTCTGCGCCCACCGTCAGCGGCTCGCCGCGCCCCTGCACGCGGACCACCCGGCACGGCCCGACGTACGCGGCCAGCGGCACGCCGCTCATCTTCACGCCCGCGTCGTCGTAGTGCCAGGGGGCGTCCACGTGCGTGCCGGTGTGCGTGCTGGTGGCCAGCTCGCCGGTGTTCACGCTGTCCCCCTGCGCGATGCGGGCGCCCGGCGTGACCCGGAACGGGGCGTCGCCGGGCCAGTTGGGATGACCGGGCGTGAGCTGACGGGAGATGTCCACGGGAAAACGCAGCATGCCCCACCATAACAACCGCGCCGCCCCCGCACCGCGCCCCATTGCGCCCATGACACCCAACCCGGACAATGGGGCATGAACCTGCGGACGCTGGGCGAACTGTCCGTGGAGGGCGTGACCTTCCGCCGCGAGAAGGTGCTGCTGCTGCTGGCCTTCCTGTGCGTGGAGGGACCGCAGCCACGCCGCCGCCTCGCGGACCTGTTCTGGCCGGACGCCGCCAACCCCATGAACTCCCTCGCGCAGCACCTCGTGCACCTGCGCGGCCTGGGCGGCGCGCTCGGGGAGGACAGCCCGCGCGTCGCGCCCGGCACGCAGGTCCGCTGCGACGCCTGCGACCTGCGCGAGGCCGTCCGCCAGGGCCGCCCGCAGGACGCCGCCGACCTGTACCGCGGCCCGTTCCTGGACAGCCTGACCATCCCGCTCGGCGCGGACCTCGAAGAATGGATGTTCGACACCCGCGAAGCCGTCGCCCGGGACGCCCGCACCGCCCTGACCACCCAGGCCGCGCAGGCCGCCGCGCACGGCGACACCACCCGCGCCGGGGACCTCGCCGCGCGCGCCCTGACCCTGCCCGGCGCGCCCCCCGCCGACGAACTCGAACTCCCGCGCCTGCACCACCTGCTGACCCTGGCCGCGCACCCGCTGGCCGCGCAGGTGGAACGCGAGGCGCGCACGCTGGGCCTGCACCTGGACGCCGTGCCCGTCACGCCGCCCGCCCCGTTCGCCGGGCGGGAAGGCGAACTGGCCGCGCTGGGCGCCCTGCTGCCCGGACAGGTCGCGTGGGTCAGCGGGCACGCCGGGATGGGCAAGACCGCCCTGCTCGACGCCCTGGCCCGCGCCGGCGGCTGGACGGTCCTGCCGGGCCGCGCGGACCTGCCCTACGGCACGCTGGCCCCGCTGTGCGCCGCGCCGCCCGCCAGCGCCCACGCCGCGCTGGGCGCCCTGCGCGACCCGCAGGTGCGCGTGGCCGTGGACGGCTGGGAGGGCACGGACCCCGGCACGCAGGCCACCCTGACCCTCGCCGCGCAGTCCCGGCCAGCGCCGGGACGGGACACGCCCACGCGGCCCGGCGCGGCCCTGCTGATCACGGGCCGCACCCACCCGCCCTTCGACGTGGACCTGCACCTGCAGCTGGGCCCCCTGACCCCGGCCGACCTGAACGACCCGGACCTGCACGGCCGCACGGACGGGCACCCCACCCTGGTCGGCGCGGCCCTGCGCGGCCAGCCGCTGGACCTGCAGTTCGGCGCGCGGGTCCGCGCGTACCCGGACCCGGTGCGCGACACGTTCCTGACGCTCGCCATTCAGGATCAGCCGAACCTGCGCGCCACCCGCGCCGCCATGAACCTGGGCGCGCAGGACTTCGCGCGGATCCTGTCCTTCCTGACCACCGAGGGCCTGACCACCGAGACGGGCCGCGCCTACGCCGCCGCCGCCACCCGCGAGGCCCTGGCGGAGATTCACGTGCACGCCGCCCTGATCCACCTGCAACTCGCCCGCGCCCTGCCCGACGAGGACGCCTGGCCGTTCTACGACCGCAGCCGCGACCTGTGGGAGGACACCGACGAACGCCGCGCCGCCCGCGCCGCCCGCCTGCGCGCCCACGCCCACCTGAAACGCGGCTACCCCGGCCAGGCCGCCGCGCTGCTCGACACCCTCGCGCACCTGAGCGAACTGGCCGTCCCGCACGCCTGGGCGCTGATCGGCGTGGGCCGCTACCAGGACGCCCTGACCCGCCTGAACACCCTGAGCGCCCACGACCAGCAGGTCAGTGACGCCCTGGCCGCCCGCGCCGTCACCCTGGTCCGCCTGGGCCGCGCCGCTGAAGCGGTGGTCCTGGCAGACCGGATCAGCGGCCACGGCCCCGACGCCGCCCACGCGGCCAGCGTCCGCGCGCACGCCGCCCGGATGCGTGAACAGTGGCAGGACGCCCGCCGCCACAGCCAGATCGCCGCCGACCTCTGGAACCTCCACGGGGACGACGAGGCGCACCTGACCGAACTCGGCATGGTCGCCCGCGCCCAGGTGGGCCTCGGGGCGGACCCCGCCACCGTCTTCGGGCCGCTGCTGGACCGCGCCCGCGAGATCCCCAGCGCCCGCAGCCGCCTGCTGATGAACTACGTGATGCTGCTGGGCACGCTCGGCCAGCGCCCACAGGCCGAGGCGCTGTACCCCGCCCTGATGCAGGCGCTCCAGGAGGCCGGAGACACCTTCGGACTGGCGAACGTCCACATCAACCGGGGCGTGGACGCCCACGAGAACGGCCAGCACACCGAGGCCGCCGCGCACTACCGCGCGGCCATCACCCAGCTGCGCGGCACCGGGAACACCCGCCTGCTGGGCGTCGCCCTGAGCAACCTCAGCGAGATCGACGGTGACCTCAGCGCCTTCGAGGACGCCCTGACCCTGCTGACCAGCGCCGGGCAGCAGGAACTGGTCGCGCAGATCCGCCGCAACGCCCAGCTCCAGACACCGTGAATTCCTGATCACGGCCCGGTCACGACCCACCTGACAAGCTGCCCTCCGGAGGGACACCCATGATCCGAACCGCACGCTGCATCCGTCTGCCCGCACTTCTGCTTCTGCTCCTGCTGGGGGCCGCCCGGGCCCAGTCCGGCGCGACGGCCGTCACCGCTGTCCGCACCGCCGGGGTGTACCCGGCCGCCGCCGCGCCCGGCGAGACCGCCTGGATCTTCGGCCTGAACGGCGTGGCTCCGGAAGGCAAGCTGAATGTGGGTGGACAGGCGACCGGATACCGCCTGGACCGCGCCAGCGGCTGGCTGGCCTTCCAGGTGCCGCCGGGAGCGGCCGGGGGCCCACAGCTCCTCACCCTGAGCGGCGCCCCGCAGCCCCTGCGTCTGAACGTCCTGACCGTCCCCCCCGGCACCGACGCCCTGGTGTACGTCCGCCCGGACGCGGCGAAGACCGTGCAGGCCGAGTACACCCGTCGCCTCCAGGCGGTGCAGGAAACCTGCGCCAGAAGCTGCCCGGCAGAGGTTCAGGCCGTCCTGAAACGCCTCAGCGCCCAGCCGTTCCCCGCCCTGACCCCCATCACGCCACCCGTGAAGGGCCAGGGGGTCACGCCGGGACTGGCCGCGCGGGTCACCGTGACCCCCACCCAGGCGATCCGTGCGCCCCTGATCGACCTGACCACCCTGAAAACCGCGAACCTGACCCGGCTGCTGAACCCGCCCGCGCGCCCGGCCACGGCTCCCACCGACCCGATCTGTTCGGCGCTGGCCGGCAACGTTCCGACCACCGGGCTGCCCCTCGGGCAGGTGCTGACGCTGCTGGAACTGATCTTCGCCGGAGACCTGCAGACCGATCCCACCCGCGTCGGCTGGCCCGACCAGGCGAACGAACCTCCCCTCGCGAAGACACCACCTGCCACCGTGCTTGGCCGCCTCCTGAACCTGAGGGGCGGCAGTGGCAGGGGCGTGACCATCCACGTCCTCGACACGGCCAGCGCGGCCGAGGACCCCTTCACCTACAGCGGGCAGTACTACGCCGTGACCTTCACGGACCGCCCCCACCACGGCCGGGCCATCGGGGAGATCGCGCAGACCGTCGCACCCGGCGCGGCCGTGCAGTACCGGCAGGTGTGCGACAGGGACGGCACCTGCTCCACCCTGAAAACCGTGCAGGCCCTGTGCGCCGTCGCCGACGAGGCGCGGCGCGGCGGGCGGCACGTCGTGAACCTCAGCGTGGGCGGCCCGAACCCCACGCGCGGCCTGGAACTCGCGCTGCGCGAGGTCGCCGCGCTGGGCGTGCCGACCACCGCCAGTTACGGCAACCGGGACGACTGCGCCGGGCTGGTCGCCGGGGACCGCTGCAACCACTACCCCGCCGACTGGACCCGCGCGTTCGAATTCGGCCCGTCCATCAACCTCGCCTCCCGCAGCCTGCGGCCCACCATGCTGCTCAGCGTGGCCGGGTGGGACATCGCCGGGCAGCAACTGGCCACCTACAACCGGGGCACGGGCAACCCCGGCGTGCCGACCGAGGCGCCCAGCGTGCAGGCCCCCGGTGAATTCTGGCTGGGATCGCCCATGTACCCGTACTTCGGCACCAGCTTCGCCGCGCCGGTCGTGAGCGGTGTCCTGGCGAACTGGATGAGCTGCCGGCCCGGCGTGCCGCTGCTGCCCCTGATCACCACGCCCGGGCAGGTCCCCATCGCGCCGGGCACCGTGAACGCCTGCCCCTGACCGGACCCCGCCTGAACCACCCGCCTGGAAGGCGGGTGGTCACAGCCACTTGACCCCCCCGGCGGGTGTGTCGCTACAATGCTCCATGAAACTTCTCACGTTCGGCGGGGCAAGCGTGCAAGGCACCAGCTACCGCCGCGAGAAGCCCCTGCTGCTCCTCGCCTACCTGTGCCTGGAAGGCCCGCAACCCCGCCGCCGCCTCGCCAGCCTGTTCTGGCCGGACGCCGCCAACCCCATGAACTCCCTGGCGCAGAACCTCATCCGCCTGCGCCCCCTGACCGGCGCGGTCCTCGAACAGGACAGCCGCGTCGAGGCCCTGATCCCCAGCGACACCCAGGACTTCCGCGACCACTGCCGCGCCGCCCGCCCCGCCGACGCCCTGACCCTGTACACCGGCGCGTTCCTCGAAGGCCTCACCCTCGACCTGAACCCCGACCTCGAGGAATGGCTGCTCGACACCCGCGAAACCCTCGCCCGCGAAGCCCGCGCCGCCCACCTGAGCCTCGCCGAACACCACCACGCCCGCGGCGAACACACCCCCGCACACGCGCACGCCGAACGTGCCTACCACACCCCCGGCGCCCCCCCCTGCGACCCCGCAGACCTCCACCGCCTCTGGCAGATCCTCGGCCCCACCGACCACCCCCTGACCCTCACCCTGCGCCGCGACGCCCACGACCTCGGCCTCACCCTGCCCGCCCCCGCCCCCGCCCTGCCCACCACCCCCCTGATCGGCCGCACCGCCGAACTCGCCGCCCTGAGCGCCCTGCCGCCCGGACAGATCGCCTGGATCAGCGGCCCCCCCGGCATCGGCAAGACCACCCTGCTCTCCGCCCTCACCGGGCACGGCTGGCGCGTCCTGCCCGCCCGCAGCGGCCTGCCCCTCGCCACCCTCGAACCCCTCAGCCCCCACCCGCTGGGCAGCGCCGCCGACGCCCTGAACCTCCTGCGCGACACCCGCCTGAAACTCGCCCTGGACGACTGGGAGGACATGGATGACACCACGCGCGCCGCCCTCACCCTCGCCGCCCGCCAGCACCCCGGCGCGACCATCGCCATCACCGCCCGCCAACCCCCCGCCCTGCCCACCCACCACCACCTGCCCCTGCACTCCCTGACCGAACACGACCTGCACGCCCACCCCGGCGCGCACGCCGCCACCGGCGGCCACCCCACCCTGCTCGCCGCGTACCTGAACGGCACCCCCCCCGACCGCACCCTCGACGCCCACCTGACCCTCCTCGGCCCAGACCACCGCCGCCTGTTCCTCGCCCTGGCCGCGCAGGACGCCCCCAACCTGGCCGCCACCCGCGCCGCCCTGAACCTCAGCGCCGCCACACTGGCCGCCACGCTCGACACCCTCACCCGCGAAGGCCTCACCACCCCAGGCGGCACCCTCCGCGCGGGCACCCCCGCACGGCAACTCCTCGACGCGCACCCCCTCGACACCACCCTCATCCACCTGCACCTCGCCCGGCACCACCCCACGGACACCGCCTGGCCCCACTGGCTGGCCGCCCGCGACCTCTGGGAACTGGAGGACACACCGAAATGCGCCGCCGCCGCCCACTGGCACGCCGACCAGGAAATGAAACGCGGCTACCCCGCCAGAGCCGCGAAGACCCTGGAAGTCGCGCCACAGACCGACGAAGTGAAACTGCTACGGGGATGGGCTGAACTCCGCACCGGGAACGCCACCGCCGCCCAGCGCATCGTGGACGACACACACCGCACCCCGCCCCACCGCCCCCGACCCTGGCAGACCCTGGCCGCCGCCTGCGCCCTGAAACTCGGCCACCTGAACGTCCTGCGAGACCTCCTCGACACCCTCGACCGCACCGGCAGCCCACCAGACGCCCGGACCACGCACCTGCGCGGCATGCTCGCCCTGCGCGAAGGCTGCGACCCCGAAGCCATGACCCTCTTCCGGCAGGCCAGCCTCCGCTTCCGCAGTGAGGGCCTGCCCGGCGACGCCGTCATCGCAGAATCCCTGGTCGCGATGTTGAACGTCCGACTCGGCCACGACGCCCACGACGCCTTCCGGAACGTCCTGAACGACTCACGGCCCTACCCACGCGAACGCGTTCACGTCCTCACCAACTACGTGTACTCCCTGACCGCCACGCACGCCCCAGACGCCGACGTGAACGCCGCCTACCAGGAGACCGTCACCCTGGCCGAACAGACCAACGACCTCGAAGGAGGCGCCGCCGCCTGGAACACCTGGGGCGTCCACGCCCACCTCGCCCGCGACTACGAACAGGCCGCCCACCGCTACCGCCGCGCCCTGCACCTCGTTGAAGGCACCGGCAACCTCAGACTCCACGGCCTCATCCAGAGCAACCTCAGCGAACTCATGGACGACCACGCCCAGCTCGCCGCGACGCTGGACCTCCTGAGCGGCGCAGGTCACGACACCCTCAGCCAGACCATCCAGAACAACATCCTCCGCTGAACCGGACCGCCCCCCGACCGGACAGGAGTCACGCCCCGGTCACGCCCCACATGGTGCACTGCCCCCGGAGGGAACCATGAACAAGAGACGGAATCTGGGCCTCATCCCACACCTGTGCGCGGCTCTGACCCTGCTGACCAGTCCCCAGCTGACTAGTCACGCGGCGGCGCAACAGGGCAGCCGTATACCAGTCGCGCTGCGAGGCGAATTCCTGGCTGTAGAAGTAGAAGGAGCCGGCGATGCCGTACCCAAGATCAGGGTCGGAGGACAGGCGGCCCCCTGCACACCGGTCGGGTGCCCCATTCCGAGTGACGCCGCGCTGGGACGACAGTCTCTGTCGTTTCCCGGTGCTGTGAACGTGAAAGTGGCTGGAAAGCCCGCCCCGACAGAGATCAACGTGGCACCGGACTTCTCGAAGTTGCTGACTACACCTAAGCAGCAGAGGCAACAGGTGAACGTGCAGGCGGATGCTGCTGGCATCATTGCGACGACGCCCGGAACTTTCAAACCTGCCATCAACGTCACAGAACTCAACAATTTCCTGACCGAACAGCTGGGAAGGCCCTTCAAGCTGGAAAGTCGCCTGACCCCCCAGCAATTGCAGGAGATAAGGAACCTCCCCACCAGTCCCCAGAGCCTGAGCCCCCGCCTGACTGCGCAGGAACTGGAGCGGTTGCAGGAGTTCCTTGCTGCCAGATCAGACTTTCGCGGTTTCACGGGCTTTGACCTGTCCCGGCCAACGTTTCAGGTCCTGAATCCTTTTCAGGTCAAACAACTGGACCTCCAGTTCGCCCCCGGATCACAGAACACACGGGACATAGACGATCTTCTGGACAGGTCCCTGCGCCTCACGGGGCAGACTTCGTTCACCGGTGGTGCTCGGGAGAAGCTCAAAGCCCAGTTGCTGAACGGCACGGTTCCAACCCTGACGTACACCCTGGATCCCAAACTGCTCCAGAACTTGCAGGGGGCCGCCCCACCGGACGCCTGCACGCAGGTGCAGGAAATTCAGGTGGCTGACCGGGCAAGTCAGGTGGCGTACCGGACCGCAGTGGACAACTATGGCGTCGATATTCGCCTTGACCCGACAGCAGAACCGGTCGGGGGGCAGGGGACGGCAGTTGGAAGGATTCAGACGATGACTCCGGCCGCCAGGAGCAGCAGTTGGTCGGTACTGTCGCGCCGCAATTACGGTGTTGCCGGGCAGCCGACATCTCAGGGTCTGCAAAACAATCTCAGTGTTTACTTGCTGGACTCTCTGGATGCCGAGGGGGCGGACGATCCGTTTCGCCGGACAGTCAAGCTGAAATCGAGCGAAAGCGTGGAGTTCGTCGGCCATGGTATTCATCTCAAGGAGATCATCATGGCCATTGCCAACGTCCCCAAAGAGGCATTCCGGATCGTGCCGGTCTGCGACGGGTCGGGGTGCAGCACGGCGAAGGTCATCATGGGGGTCTGTCAGGCCGCGGCCGAGAAGATCAGCTCCCCGGGCAGGCGGGTGCTGGTGAACATGAGTTTCAGTACGCCGCTGCCCGGTCAGTTTCTGCAGGAAGTCATGAAGTTCGCAGCGAGTAAGGGTGTTGTCTTCCTGGCAGCTCACGGAAATGCGCCCCGTCTGACCGAAGACGCAGAAATCACTGAAGAAAGCCCGTTCTCATGCGCGAAGTACGTCAAGGATGACCGCTGCCATCACTTCCCAGGAGACTGGGCATACTCCAGTCGGGGTGCAGGTGCAATGCAGGGGGTCTACAGTGTATCTGCTGCTTCCTGCACTGCGAATGTCTGGAGTAAGTCGAGCTACACGCGCGCCGACCTGCCTGCTGATCGCGCCCAGAGTTTGCCTCCCAGCGTCTACTTCCCGGGGTCATGGCCGTTCCCGATCAAGCTGAACGGACAGGAGACGTACGCCAACTACAACGGTACCTCGTTCGCGACGGCCGTCGCCACATCCATCATGATCCGCAATGGTGACCTGAATGCCTATGCGCGGCTGAACGGGAGGTGTTGAAAGAACGCAGGAGTGGCCGGACCTGGTACGGGTCCGGCCACTCTCAGGGGTGAATGGTTACACGCTGATTTCGGCGAATCTGGCGTTTTCTTGAATGAAGACTTTGCGGGGGGCGACTTCGGTGCCCATGAGGTTCTCGAAGACTTCGTTGGCGACGATGAGGTCTTCGATGCCGACGCGTTTGAGGACGCGGGTTTCGGGGTTCATGGTGGTGTCCCAGAGCTGGTCGGCGTTCATCTCGCCGAGGCCTTTGAAGCGTTGGATGTCGTACTTCTTGCCTTCGCGGTTGGCCTGGGCGACGGCGACTTTCAGGGCGTCGTTGTCGTAGAGGTAGGTGCCTTTCTTTTCGCGGCCGATCATGATGCGGTACAGGGGCGGCTGGGCGATGTAGAGGTAGCCGGCTTCGACGATGGGGCGCATGTAGCGGTAGAAGAAGGTCAGGAGCAGGGTGGCGATGTGGCCGCCGTCCATGTCGGCGTCGGTCATGATGATGATCTTGTGGTAGCGGAGGTTGGTGAGGTCGAAGTGCATGCGGTCGCCGGTGCCTTCGACGCCGGCGCCGATGGTGCCGATCAGGGCGCGGATCTCGGCGTTCTTGAGGATCTTGTTCAGTTCGGCTTTTTCGACGTTCAGGATCTTGCCGCGCAGGGGGAGGATCGCCTGGAAGCGGCGTTCGCGGCCGCCCTTGGCGCTGCCGCCGGCGCTGATGCCTTCGACGATGAACAGTTCGCTCTCACTGGGGTCCTGGCTGCTGCAGTCGGCGAGTTTGCCGGGCAGGTCGTCGTTTTCCAGGGGGTTGCTGCGGCGGACGATGTCGCGGGCCTTGCGGGCGGCTTCTCTGGCGCGGGCGGCCTCGGCGGCTTTCTCGACGATGGTCTTGCCGACCTTGGGGTTCTCCTCGAGGAATTCGGCGAATTTCTCGCCGACGACGGCGTTCACGGCGGTCTGCGCTTCGCTGTTCAGGAGTTTGACCTTGGCCTGCGATTCGAATTGCGGGTCGCCGAGTTTGACGCTGACGACGCAGTAGATGCCTTCGAGGAGGTCGTCGCCGCTGGGGACGGGGTTCCCGGCCTTGATCATGTTCTTGTCGCGGGCGTACTTGTTCAGGATGCGGGTGTACGCGGTCTTGAAGCCGGTCAGGGGGGTGCCGCCGTCGCGGGTGCGGATCATGTTGGCGTACGTCAGGATGTTGTCGCTGGCGTAGGTGTTGGCGTGGATGAAGGCCACCTCGACCTCGACGTCGCTGTGCTTGCCGCGCATGACGATGGGCTGGTCGTACAGGAGTTTGGTGTCGTCGGTGACGAGTGCGCGGGCGAAGTTGGCGACGCCGCCTTTTTCGTGGAAGGTTTCTTCCTTGATCTGCCCGGCGTGCAGTTCGGTGCGTTCGTCGCGGATGACGATTTTCAGGCCGGTCAGGTAGCCGAGTTCGCGCAGGCGGTTGCGGATGCGGTCGTAGTTGAACTGGTTGTCGAACTCCTTGAAGATGCTGGGGTCCGGGTGGAAGGAGACGCGGGTGGCCCAGGTGACGCCCTCGGGGGTGGGGCCCTCGTCGCGCAGGGGTTTGACGAGGATGCCCTTCTCGAAGCGGATGTTGTGCAGGTGGCCGTGTTTGTTGACGGTCACGTCGAGGTAGGTGCTCAGGGCGTTCACGACGGTGCTGCCGACGCCGTGCAGGCCGCCGCTGACCTTGTAGGCGCCCTGGCCGAATTTGCCGCCGGCGTGGAGTTCGCTGAAGATGACCTCGATGGCGGGGCGGCCCTTGCTCTGCATGATGTCGATGGGGATGCCGCGGCCGTTGTCGGTGACGGTGGCGGCGCCGTCGGCGTGGAGGATGACGTGGATCTCGTCGGCGAATCCGGCGAGGCCCTCGTCGATGCCGTTGTCGATGATTTCGGTCAGCAGCTGGTGGTAGCCGTCGATGCCGGTGCCGCCCTGGACGTACATGCCGGGGCGTTTGCGCACGGCGTCCATGCCTTCGAGGACGCTGATGTCGGCGGCGGTGTAGTCGGCGCTGGGGCCGGCGGTGGTGGTGATGTCCTGCACGGGGGTGTTGATGGGGTCGTCGATCTGGGTCATGGGGCTCCTGGGGCGCGGCTCCCGGTGGGGCCGGCGCTGGTGTGTGTGGAGGGTGGTGGGGCGCGGCTGGGGCGCGCCGTCCGGGTCTGTCCAGTATACTACTGCGGTTGAAAAGGGTCAAATATTTTACGTACATAGCGTAATACTGCCGGAAAGTCCGGCTGCCGTCCGGGTCGCAGAAACACCGTGCAGGCCGCGCTTCCCCTGCCGGCATCCCACCACCCCCACCAGACGCGCCGCTGCGCGGCCCCACAAAGGCGTCAAAATACGGCACGAATGGACCGCGCCTCCCCGACCACCGACCCGTCACCGGCCTGCCGGGCACGGCGGCCCCGGCCCCTGACCGGCCTGCTGCTGACCGGCCTGCTGCTGACCCCGGCCGCCGCGCAGACCACCCGGCCGCCCGGCCCCGTGCCCCGCGGCACCCAGACCGCCTCCCCCCAGGCCAGCTGCACCCTCCCGGACGGGCCGCTTCCCACCCGTACCCGCACCGTGATCGTGCTGGACACCAGCGGCAGCATGCGCGGCCTCGGCGACGGCCGCGCCGACATCTTCGAGCAGGTCAAGGCCAGCGTCGCCCGGTACGTCCGCACCCGCACCCCGGACGAACTGACCCTGATCACCTTCGACGGCGGCCTGCGCACCCGCCGCACCTTCAGCGACCCTGCCCGCAATGCCAGCTGGCCCGCCGCGCTGGCCGCCACCCGCGCCGACGGCAACAACACCTACCTCTACCGCAGCCTGAAAGACGCCCTGAGCCCCCTGAACCGCCAGCCGGACACGCTGACCACCGTGTTCGTCCTGACCGACGGCATCGACAACGACCGCGCCGCGCCCGCCGGGGCCGCGCGGGCCGCCCTGAACGCCTTCACCGCCCGCGGCCCCCTCGACCGGCTGCACTACGTGGCGCTGGGCACCGACATTCCCGCCGCCGCCCGCACCGCCCTGGAAGACAGCGACTACGCCAGCGGCCTGACCCTCCCGCTGCGCCAGATCCCGGACCTGACCGGACAGACGCCCGCCGGCACCGGCCTGGAAGGCGGCCTGCTGACCGTCACGGACCCCGCCACCGCCAGCGCCGCCTTCGCGCCCGGCACGCCCCTGACCCTGCACGCCGGTCCCGGCGCACGCAGCCTGCAGCTGAACGCTCCGCAGGCCGGTGCCAGTGGCCTGCCCCTCACCCTGAACGGTCCCGTCCGGGCCGGCGCGGCGGCGCTGCTGTGCGCTCCGCCCAGCGCCGCCGCCGGGCAGGTCGCGCCCCGCACACGCCGCGTGCTGCTGCGCCTGACCGGCCGCGCCCCGCTGCTCACCTGGCTGAACCCCGGCGAGGACCTCAGCCTCCGCGCCGGCGAGCACGCCACCCTGCGCTACCGCGCCGCGCCGGGCCTGCCGCTCGGCGCGGCAACCGTGCGCGGCGCCCCTGGCCTGCACGCCGAGGTGCGCGCCCTGCCCGGCAGCCGCGAACTGACCGTGCAGTTCACGGGCCTGGGCCTCCCGGCCGGGCAGCGCGTCACGCCCACCCTGGACCTTCCCGGACTGCCACCCCAGCCGCTGCCCACCCTGACCGGCGCGGCCGGCGGCCACCTGCCGCCCCGGCCCGGCCCGCCCGCCCCGGTCACGCCGCCCGCCCCGGTCACGCCGCCCACACCGGTCACGCCGCCCACACCGGTCACGCCGCCCACACCGGCCCGCCCCCCCCTGCCGCCCCTGGCCTGGGCGGTCGCGCTGGCCGTGACCGCCGCGCTGCTGCTCGGCTGGCGCGCCCGGCCCGCCGCTCCCGCCGCCCCGGGACGCGCCCCCCGCCCCGCCGCGCCCACCCCCGTGGAGGGACTGGAGTACCGCGACGACCGCACCATCGCCCTGGTCGGCGCGGACGGCGAGGTCAGCAGCGTTCCCACGCCCCTGGGCGGTCCCTTCGACCTGGGCCAGATGGCGCGCGTGCCGCACCTGAGCGGCCTGCGGGCCGAGCAGCACCGCGACGGCCTGCGCGTCCTGCGCGTTCCGCCCGACCTGGAAGTCAGCCAGGGCGCCCGGCTCCTGCAGCCCGGTGACGTCGTCCGCCCCGGCACCCTGCTGGGCGTGGCGGTCGCCCGCCGCGCCCGCGCCCCGCACCCCACCCTCGGCAGCCTCGCCGGGCTGGGCCTGCCGCTGGCCCTGCACAGCCGCGGTCCCGTCCTGCACGTCCGCGGTCCCTACGGCGAGCACGCCCTGCGCGTCCACGCGCCGGTCACGGACCTCGGCCTGACCCTGCGGTCTCCCGCGCTGGAAGGCCTGAGCGTCAGCCTCAGCGGCCGGGACCTGCTGCTGCTGCGCGCCCCGGAGACCCTGCAACTGCGCGTCGCCGGCGAGAACACCGTCCTGACCCCTGGCACGCCCCTGCCCCCGCACGCCGTCGTGGACTTCCTGGGCTGATCCGGACGGCCGTCTGTTCCGTTCACACCCCGCCCACGCTCCGGGGGGCCGACGCCACGCCCGGAACCCGTGTTGCTCCCACTCGCTTCGCTCGGATTGAACGGGCTTTGCAGCCCATTCAATCGGAATCCGTATGGGTCCATACGGGACTTCCTGGCCGGAAGGGCAGGGCCAGGGGAGGACCCACCCACTCCCCGCCCCGCCGCCGCGATACGCTGCGGGCATGGAGTTCCTTCGCCTGATTCACGGGTATCAGTTCAACAATGCGTTCGCGCTGCTGTTTCCCACCCCGTACGCGCTCGCCACGCTGGTGCTGCTGATCTGGAGTGTCGCGCCGGCGGTGAAGGGCCGTGTCGGGCCGGGCTTCCTGATGTGGCTGCGCCTGACCTGGGTGCTGACGCTGCTGCCCGGCATGACCGGCGTGATCATGGCGCTGGGCGGCGCGAAGGTCCCGAGCGCGACCGATGTCGGCGGCGGCCTGAGCAAGTACGGCTACCCGGCCGACCCCAGCCGCGACTGGGAACACTGGATGTACGCGGCGTTCTGCCTGCTGAGCCTGTACGTGCTGGAGGTGCTGGTCCGTGGACGCCTGATCGAACACCGGCTGGGGCTGCGCTTCCTGCCGGTCGTCACGCTGTTCCTGTACGGCTGCGCGTACATGGTCGGGCGGGTGGCGGTGTTCCCCGGCAGCACGCCCGGCACCTGACCCGCCTCCCGCGCCCGGCGGCCCGGCATGAACCTCACGTCAGGTGGCCTTCACACCGCGCCGACGCAACTGTGATCAGGTGGAACGTCATGCGCCGAACCTCCCTGCTTCTTCTGATCCTTCTCGGCCTGACCGGCCCGGCCGGTCCCGCGCTGGCGGCCACCACCCCGGCCGCCCGGACCGTCACCGTCCGCGCCGGGGACACCCTGTACCGCATCGCCACGCGTGCCGGCACGAGCGTGGCCGCCCTGCGCGCCGCCAACGGCCTGAAGGGAGACACCATCCGCGCCGGGCAGGTCCTGCGGCTTCCCGGCGCGGCCACCGCCCCGGCGCGGCCGGCCGGCGGGACGCGCTACACCGTGCGCCCCGGCGACTCGCTGGGCAGCGTCGCCACGCGCTACGGCGTGAGCGTCGCCGCCCTGAAGGCCGGGAACAGCCTGGGCAGCAGCGTCATCCACCCCGGTCAGGTCCTGAAGATCCCGCCCCGCACGGCCCGCCCCGCCCGGGCCACCACCGAGATCCGGGTGGTGCACCGCTACGTGCGCATGGCGACCGGGGACACGCCCGCCCGCCTCGCCGCCCGCTACCGCCTGAGTGTGGACCAGCTGCGCCGCCTGAACGGCCTGAACAGCGCCCGCCTGATCGTGCCGGGCCGGAAACTGCTCGTCCCGACCCGCGTGCCGGTGCCCATTCCGCCGCGGCCCGTGCGGTCCCCCGTGAGTTTCAAGCGCCTGTCCCCGCTGAACGTACCGGTCCGGATCGCGAACGTGGACCTGCGCTACCGCACCACCCTGATCGCGCCGGTCCTCGCCAGCCCCCGCGTCGCGTTCGGCAGCGGCGCCCGCGTCAGTCAGCTGGCGCGGGCCAGCGGCGCGAAGGTGATCATCAACGGCTCGTACTTTCACCCGCAGACGTATGCGCCGGCCGGGGACATCGTCATGCAGGGCCGCATGCTCACCTGGGGGCGCATTCCGATGGCGCTGGCCATCACGCCGGACAACCGCGCCACCATCCGGGTCAGCACCACGCCGCTGCTGGGCCGCCCGCTCGACACGACGTGGGCCGGCATGGAAACGGTCGTGGCGACCGGACCGCGCATCCTGAGCCGCGGGCAACTGCTCACGCACTACAGCGCCGCGTTCCGCGACCCGGCCCTGTTCGGCCGCGCGGCCCGCAGCGCCATCGGCCTGATCAGCAACCGCGACCTGGTGCTGGTCAGCACCCACGCGAAACTCACCACCACCGAGATGGGCCGGGTCATGGCCCGCCTGGGTGTCCGCGACGCCCTGCTGCTCGACGGCGGCAGTTCCACCGGCATCGCCTGGAACGGACAGGCGGTGCTCGACAGTGTCCGCAAGGTCAGTTACGGCATCGGGGTGTTCACGGACTACACCGGCCGCCGCTACGCCCGCTGAGCCACTTCCAGGCCGGCCTGAACGCAGGGGGCCGGGTCAATCGGCCGTGGCGCTCTGACCCAGCGCCGGACGCCCCGCGTACATCTCCAGCTGCACGGGTGACGTGCCGCTCACGAGCGCGTACTGCACCCGGCCGTCCGGGCCGGGCAGCAGGTACAGGTACCGGCGCTTCCCATCCTGGAACGACACGGCGAGCAGGCTCCAGCCGGCTTCCTCCAGCGAACTGCACACCTGCTCGTACGTGCCGGGCACGTCCAGGCGGCCGGCCATGACCGGCCCCGTGGCCGACAGGGACGCCAGGCCCTGCGCGGGCGCGCCGCACCCGGCGAACAGCGCGGCGCTGGCCAGCAGCGGCAGGAGACGGGCAGGCCGGGTCGCGGACTGCAGGGTCAGGGAACGGATCGGGGTGCGGCGCATGGGCATTCCTCCTGTCCACCCGGGAGAGGTCCGGGTTCCGGGCCGGGTGCCTGGAACCTGGGGGGGCGGCGACCCTCACCCTGCGCCGGACCCCGTGACCGGACCGTGCCCGGCCCGTGACCGGGCGGCGGCATGCTTTACCATGCGGGGATGTTGACGTTCTCCCGCCCTTCCGTTCCCG
Source organism: Deinococcus depolymerans (assembly GCF_039522025.1). Taxonomy (NCBI): domain Bacteria; kingdom Thermotogati; phylum Deinococcota; class Deinococci; order Deinococcales; family Deinococcaceae; genus Deinococcus; species Deinococcus depolymerans. The sequence continues at coordinate 84,935 of NZ_BAAADB010000003.1, forward strand.
CCCCGGTGCGCGCATGAAACCCGAACAGCTCCAGTCGCAGCTGACCCGCGTGCTCAGCGAGGCCATCTCGGGCCTGCGGGACCCGCGCGTGCCCATGATCGTGACGGTCGAGCGCATCAGCGTGACCAGCGACTACGGCATCGCGCGGGTGTACGTCAGCGCCATGACCGGCGACATGGACGAACTGCTCGACGCGCTGCGCGGCGCACGCGGGCACCTGCAGCGCCAGGTGGCGGACCAGGTGAAGCTGCGCCGCACGCCCACCCTGGAATTCCACGCCGCGTCGGACGTCATCCTGTGACCGCCGCGCCGACACCCCCGACGGTCATCCGTGTCCGTTACGCCGAGACGGACGCCATGGGCGTCGTGCATCACGCCACGTACCCGGTGTGGTTCGAGGTGGCCCGCACCGACCTGATGAACGCCCTGGGCCTGCCGTACCGGGACGTCGAGGCGCGCGGCTACTACCTGATGCTCTCCGGCCTGAACGTCGAGTACCGCCGCGCCGCCCGCTACGACGACACGCTGCAGGTCCTGACCCGCGTGGCGGCCGTCCGTTCGCGCACCCTGACCTTCACCTACGAGGTGCGGCGCGGCGACGAGCTGCTCGCCACCGGCGAGACCCGCCACATCGCCACCGACCACCAGTACCGCCCCGCCCGCCTGCCGGACGACGTGCTGGCCGCCCTGGGCGCCCCCGGCACCACCTGAGACGCACCCCGGCGCGCTAGACTGCCACTCACATGAGTAACCTGTCGCGCACCCTGCCCATCAAGCGCGCCGCGCACGTGTACCTGATCCGCGACGGGCACCTGCTGCTCGTCGAGGAACGCATGGACGACGGCAGCATCTTCTACGGCCTGCCCGGCGGGAAAGCCAATGCCGGCGAGACCCTCGGGGACGCCGCCGTCCGTCAGGTGCTGTTCGAGACCGGCCTGACCGTCACGGACCTGATGTTCGTCAGCCTGCTCGAAGGCGAACTGCTGCCCGGCACCCGCAACGAGTGCTACGCCATCTTCGGGCGCTTCACCGCCACCTTCCACGGCGAACTGGACCCCACCGACCCCGAGGTCGTGGGCGTCAAGTGGGTTCCGTTCGAGCAGGTCGAGTCCCTGGTCCGCTACGGCCCGCCGCCCGAAGTCGAGGAACGCAACCCGCTGATCTGGGTGCCCACCCGCGACTTCGTGCGCGGCCAGCCCCGCGCGTACTACCCCATCTAGGCCCGGTTCCCGGTGCGCCCGGCCGCCCGCCCGTCACGCCGCGCCCGCCGGGGCCGGTGGCTGCTGGCCGGGGCGCTGCTGCTGCCGGCCGCCGCGCAGAGCCCACCCGCGGCCGAACCCGCCACCCGGGACCGGCCGGTGGGGGACACCCTGTACCCCACGCTGGGGCAGGCTGACCTGGACGCCCGTCACTACGACGTGCATCTGACCGTCACGCAGCCCGGCACCCGCGCCCTGAGCGGCGAGGTGACCGTCACCCTGCGCGCCACGCGCGACCTGCCGCTGATCAGCCTGGACTTCCTGGGGCCGCCCGTCACGTTCGCCCGCTGGGACGGACAGCCCGTCCCGTACCGGCAGGACCGCCCCGGCGGGAAGCTGCGGATCCTGCGCGCCCTGCCCGCCGGCCAGCAGGCGAGCGTGACGCTGCGCTACGCCGGCGTGGCGGGCCTGCTGCCGGACCCGGTGTTCCCGTTCACGCTGGGCTGGCAGGCCGTCCCGGACCCGCTGAAGGTCGGGGGCGGCGCGAACTTCGCCTTCGGGGAACCGGACGGGACCCGCACCTTCCTGCCGGTCAACGATCACCCATCGGACCCCGCCACCTTCACCGTCACCCTGACCGTCCCGCCCGGCACGGCCGCCGTCGCCAGCGGCGAACGCGTCCGCGTGACCGACACCCCCGGCGCACACACCGTCACCTTCGAGCAGACCCGCCCCATTCCCACCTACGCCCTGGCCGTGCACCTGGGTCCCCTCGAAGAGCAGGGCAGCCCCGCCGTTCCGGTCGGCGAGGGAGGCGCCGCGGTCGCCCGGCGCGATTACTTCCCGCCGGGCACGCCGGGCGCCGTCCGCGCCCCGTACCGCCGTACCGGCGAGATCCTGGGCGTCCTGAGTGACTGGTTCGGGCCGTTCCCGTTCGCCACGTACGGGTCGGTGGTCGTCACGGCCCACCTGCCGGCGCTGGAAACCGCGACCCTCTCGACCATGCCCGTCGCGTCCAGCAGTGACCGCGTGCTGGTGCATGAAACGGCGCACCAGTGGTTCGGGAACAGCGTGACGCTGCGCGACTGGTCCGACGTGTGGCTCAACGAGGGCTTCGCCACCTACGCCGAACTGCTGTGGCACGAACACCTGGGACAGGACCCCCGCCCGCTGGCAGAGGCGTGGTACGCGACCCTGCAGCGGCGCGGCACCCGGCCCCTGGTGGCCACGGACGCCACCGAACTGTTCGATTCCAGCGCCTACCAGCGCGGCGCGCTCGCCCTGCACGCCCTGCGCCGGCAGGTCGGCGACCCCGCCTTCCGCCGCTTCCTGCGCGCCTACGCCCAGGGGCAGGCCGGACCGGTGGTCGGCACGGACGACCTGCTGGCCTTCGTCCGCCGCACCCTGGGCGATCCCGCCGGGGACACCCTGCAGCGCTGGATCCGCCAGCCGCTCCTGCCGCCCGCGCCCTGAACTGCCCGCTCCCCGCCGCCACCGGCACGGGCCTGTCGCTTCGGTCGGCGGGGGCCGGCACGGACATGAGGGCGCTGCCGGCCTGCCGGTCATGGAACGCTGAGCGGACCTTAAGAAACGTGGGGTATTTCACGGTCGACCGGCCGGGCAGTGTACGCTGCCCCCATGTGGCCTTTTGGAAAAAGCACCGCTGACCGAGTCAAAGACGCCATCAACGAGCAGGCCCGCCTGAAGGACCTGGGCCTGCAGGTACAGGAGCGCGGCGGCACCGTGACCGTGACCGGCATGGTTCCCAACGAGCGGTACCTGGGCCTGATCAACGCCGTTGCTGGCGGCATCAACGGCGTCAAGAGCGTCGACACGAGCGGCGTGACCTTCGAGGAACAGGCCGCCGCGCCCGCGCAGCCCGCGCCGGCCGTCCCGTCGGCCACGGTGCAGGAGGCCACCCCGGAACTGCACCCCACGACCGGCAACATGAACGCCCGCGCCGAGGACACCGAGATCGAGGACAGCAGCCGCGTCGCCAAGGCGGTCCTGAAGGCCCTGCGCGGTAACGGCGAACTGGCCGACGATCCCATCGACGTGCTGCAGAGCGGCAGGAGCGTCATCCTGCGCGGCGTGGTGGACAACGACCACGAGAAACGCCTCGCTGAACAGCTCGCCCGTGACGTGCAGGGCGTGGCGTCCGTGGATGTCAGCGGCCTGAAGGTCGCCGCCGGCGCCAAGGAACTCGCCAGGGAGAAGGACACCGGCACGGGCGACACGGTCTACACCGTCAAGGCCGGCGACACCCTGAGCGGCATCGCGCAGAAGTACTACGGTGACGCCATGGAGTACAAGAAGATCGCGCACTACAACAACATCAGCAACCCGGACCTGATCCAGGTCGGGCAGAAGATCCGCATTCCCGGCTGACAGCGGCCGTCGGGGGCGTCGCGGGCCACCCGCGGCGCCTCCGACCCACTGCCGTCTCCGAAGCGAACGGACTCGCACGGGCCCCCGGGAAAGACCGCGCCCGGCCGTGCCCCTGAGGGGGGAGAGGGGAAACTGGGCGCGTCCCGCCCGCACCTCCCCCTTTGGTGGGACGAGCGGCGGGACGCACGGCGCTACGCTGCGCGGCATGATGAGGGTCATGGGCCGCGCACACACGGGAACCCCACGCCGGGCGCGTGGCGGTCCGCTGCGTGACCTGTTCGACCCGACCACCTACCGCGCGGCGGCCTACGTCCTGCTGACCCTGCCGGTCGGGGCGCTGGTCGCGGCGCTGCTGACGGTCGTCGTGACGGGCGGCCTGCTGACCCTGCCGCTCCTGATCGGGGCCCCGGCCCTGGTGGGCGCCGTGTGGCTGGTCGGGGCGCTCGGCGACCTGCAGCGCGCCGCGGCGGGCGTGCTGGGCGTCACGTTCCGGCGGCCCGTTCCGGCGTCCTACGCGGGCGTGCTGGCGTGGCTGGGCGCCCAGCTGTCGTCGCCGGTCACGTACCGCACGCTGCTGTTTCACGTGGTGCAGTTGCCGCTGGGCGCCGTGTGCTGGGTGGTGCTGGTGGCGCTGCTGGGCGCCGCGCTGCTGGGCCTGTCCGCGCCGGGCTGGGCGCTGGGGTCGGTCGTGCCGGTCGTGTGGAACGAGTGGACCGTGCAGCCCGGCCCGCTGGCCGTCGCGGGCCTGATGCTGTCCGGGCTGGGCCTGCTGGTCGTGACGGCCGGCGTCCTGAACCTGATGGGGCGCCTGTGGACGCGGCTGGTGGCGGCGCTGCTGACCCTGGACACCGGGGACGAGGCGGCGCGCCGCGAGGTGGTGGCGCTGCGCCGCGCCGCCGGCCGCGTGGCGCTCGGCGACGACCTCGACGCCACGCTGGCCGACCTGACCGCGCAGGCCCTCGCGGCCAGCTCGGCGGCGCAGGTGGCCGTGTACGCCCCGGACGGCACCCTGCGCGCCGCCAGCGACCCGGACCCCTGGGAGGACCTGCCGGGCACCCCCGATCCGTCCGGGCCGGCCCTGAACGCCGCGGGCCTGCCGGTGCCCGCGCCGGGCGAGGCGAACGTGCTGCCCCTGCCGGACGGCGGGCTGCTGGCGGTCCTGCCGGTATCGGCCGGCACGCTGGACGGCGGTACGCTGCGCGCCCGCTACCGCCCGGGCGTGCGTCCCGGCGCGGACGAACTGGCGTTCCTGCTGAGCATCGCCGATCACGCCGGCACCGCCCTGCACGCCGCCCAGCTGATCGAACGGGCCGGTGCCCGCGCCGGGGAGCAGGAACGCGCCCGGCTGGCCCGCGAACTGCACGACAGCGTCGCGCAGGCCCTGTACGGCATCACGCTGGGCGCCAAGACCGCCCGCGCCACGCTGGAACGCGACCCGGCCCGGACGCGACAGAGCCTGGACTACACCATCCGGCTGGCCGAGGGGGGCGTGTCCGAGATGAAGGCCCTGCTGTTCAGCCTGCGCCCGGACGCGCTGGAGGAGGGCGGCCTGATCGCGGCGCTCACCCAGCACGCGCACGCCCTGGAGGCCCGGCACGGCCTGCAGGTGCACGCCGAGCTGCGCCGCGAACCGGACCTCGCCCCGGACGTGCAGGCCGCCGCGTACCGCGTGGCGCAGGAAGCGCTGCACAACGTGGTCAAGCACGCCCGCGCCGCGCAGGTGTGGGTGTCGCTCACGCAGGACGGCCCGCACGTCACGCTGACCGTCCGGGACGACGGGCGCGGCTTCGACCCGCACGCGCAGGGGCGCGGCACGCTCGGGCAGCGCAGCATGCGTGAGCGTGCGGCCGGGGCGGGCGGCACCCTGCGCGTGCAGTCCGAGCCGGGGGAGGGCACCACCGTCACCCTGACCCTGCCGGTCGCCGCGCCAGGAGGACGCCCGTGACGACCGTGCCGCCCTCACGGTCCCTGCTGCCGGTTCTGGCCCGCATGGCGGGCGGGCTCCTGCTGGCCGGGGCCGGCGCCCTCCTGACCTGGCAGAACGTCACGTTGCACCCCACGCCCGGCATGAGCGTCCTCGACACGCCCCTGAGCGTCCCGCTGGACGGCCCCCTCCCGCTGGACCTCGCGCAGAACGCCACCCTGAACTTCACCGGGGACCGCGTGAACGTCTTGCTGGGCGCCCTGCCGCGCGGCAGCGCCCTGGCCGTGCAGGGCCGCGTTCACCACCGCGCCCGCAATCCCGTCCAGGCCGACGTGACCCGCCAGGGACGCACCCTGAACGCCGCGCTGTCCCTGCGCGTGCAGCCGCTGGACCGGGGGGGCGTGATCGTGGCCGGGCCGGAACCCGTGCAGCACACGGCCACGTTGCGGCTCGCGCGTAACCTGCCGCTCACGCTGGGCAGCGTCACCACCAGCGGGCACGTGACCGCCGACCTGGGCGGCCTGCGCCTGCGCGCCCTGACGCTGCGCAGCGACAGCGGCGACCAGACGCTCGACTTGCCCGCCCGGGCCGCCGGGGCGCTCAGCGTCGTGACCCGCAGCGGCCGGGTCACGGTCCGCGCCGCGCCCGGCTCGGCTCCCGACGCGCTGCGCGTGAACACCGCCAGCGGTGACCAGACCCTCGACCTGAGCGCCATGCGCACCCAGACGCTGGGTGTCGGCACCGAGAGTGGCGACGTGCGCCTCACGCTGCCCACCGTGACGGGCCGCGCCACCCTGACGAGCGCCAGCGGCAACCTGACCGTCAGCGCCACGCCCCGCACCCGTGGGAACCTCGACATCCGCACCCAGAGCGGCGACGTGACCCTGCGCCTGCCGCCCGCCCTGAAGGTCCGGGTGCGGTTCACGGACCGCGACACCCTGTCCTGGCCGCTCGGAACGCCCGCCCCGCTGGCCCCGGACCTCGACGTGTTCGTGGACGCGCCCCGAGCTCACTTCACCCTGAGTCCCCTGGAGGACACCCCATGACCAATCCCAGTTCCGAACCTTCCGTGCGCGTCCTGCTGGTCGACGATCACGCCGTCGTCCGCCAGGGCCTGCGTCTGTTCCTGGGCCTCGACCCGCTGATCGACGTGATCGGCGAGGCCGCCAACGGCGAGGAGGCGCTGGCGCAGGTGGCCGCGCTGCGTCCGGACGTGGTCATCATGGACCTGATGATGCCCGTCATGGACGGCATTACCGCCACCCGAGCCCTGAAACGCGCCCACCCGGACACCGAGGTCATCGCCCTGACCAGCACCCTGGAGGAACACAAGGTGAACGGCGCCATCGAGGCCGGCGCGATCAGTTACATGCTCAAGGACGCGAGCAGTGACACCCTGGCCGACGCCATTCACGCCGCCGCGCGCGGCGAGGTGCGCCTGCACCCGGAAGCGGCCCGCCGCCTCGTGCGGGACTTCCGGGGCGGCGAGATGCGCGAGAGCCTCACTCCCAAGGAAACCATCGTCCTGCAACTGATCGCGCACGGGTACAGCAACCGCGACATCGCCGCCGACCAGAACGTCAGCGAGGCCACCGTGAAAACCCACGTCTCGCGCCTGCTGGGCAAACTGGGCCTGGACAGCCGCACCCAGGCGGCGCTGTACGCCCTGAAGCACGGTGTCGCCACCCTGGACGGCGTAGACCTGTAACCGTCTCCAGTGTCCCTCCTGTCGCGTATAGTGGATGAGTGTCTACCATGCGCGACGAAACGACGGACGCCATCGCCCAGCGCCTGCGCCTGGAACGCGAGACGCGCGGCTGGTCCCTGGCCGACCTCGCCGCGCGCTCCGGCGTGGCCCGCGCCAGCATCAGCCGCATCGAACGCGGCGAGATGAGCCCCACGGCAGCGCTGCTCGTGCGCCTCGCCGGGGCCTTCGACCTCACGCTCGCCGGCCTGCTCGTCCGCGCCGAGGCCGCCGCCAGCCGCCTGACCCGCGCTGCCGACCAGCCCGTCTGGCGCGACCCGGCCACCGGCTACACCCGCACGCAGGTGTTCATGCGCCCCGACCACCCGGTCGAACTCGTGCAGGTCACCATGCCTCCCGGCGGGCAGGCCGCGCTGCCCGCCTCCTCGTACGCCCTGATCCGGCAGGTGATCCAGGTGCAATCCGGGCAGCTGACGGTCACCGAGGGCGGCGACACCCACCACCTGCACGCCGGGGACAGCCTGGGCTTCGGCCCGCCTGCCGACGTGGTCATCGCCAACGAGACCGCCCACCCCTGCACGTACCTCGTCGCACTCGCCCGGAGCTGACCCCATGACTGACCTCCAGATCACACCGCTGACCCACGCCGCCCTGCCCCAGCTCGGTGAACTCCTGATCGAGACCGTCGCCGCCGGAGGGTCCGTCAGCTTCATGCACCCCCTGGCGCCCGCCGACGCCCGCGCGTTCTGGCAGGCGTCCCTGAACGCCGCCGAGGCAGGCGGGCGCGTGCTGTACGGGGCGTGGCACGGCCCCGAACTGATCGGCACCGTCACGCTCCTGCTGGACTTCCCGCCCAACCAGCCGCACCGCGCCGAGATCGCCAAGATGATGACCCGCGCGGCGTGGCGCGGCCAGGGCGTCGCCACCCGCCTCCTGAGGACCGCCGAGGCCGAGGCCGCCCGCCGGGGGCGCACCCTGCTGACGCTCGACACCTCCGTGGACGGCGGCGCCAGGAAACTCTACGAGACTGCCGGCTACACCCTGGTCGGCGAGATCCCGGACTTTGCCCTCACGCCCGACGGCCGCCTGAACGGCACGCTCATCTACTACAAGCGCCTGTAGACAGCGGAGGAGGCGACGGCCCACGCGGACCGCCGCCTCCCACCTGGGTCCGTTCAGCCCAGGTCGTCCAGCACGCCCGCGAGGTCCTTCTTCACGCAGGTGAACATCGGCGTGTCCTGCAGGGTGAACATGCTCGCCTCGGTGTAACGCAGGCGGTGCACCAGATCCACGAACTCCTGCGGGTAGTCGCTGTCGAAGCTCACCACGAACTCCTGATCGTCGATGCCGTACGAGTAACTGGTGTTGATACGCACGCCCTTGAACGGCACGCTGGCGTTGATGTGCTCGTCCATCATGCCCTGGCGGGAGTGCGGCGTCAGGTCGTACCACGCGCGCGTCTTCACGAACGGGTAGATGAACAGGTACTGCCCCTGGCCGGGCAGGATCTCCAGGCCGTGCCCGCTGCCCTCCACGCGGTTCACGTACTGGCTGCGTTTGTTCATGGAGATGAAGTTGTACGGCTGCGTCAGGTAGCCCATCAGGCGCGTGCGGTTCAGGCGGGCCTGGGATTCCTGGAAGTCGCGCACGTCGAACGCGATGCGCCACAGCATGAAGTCCACGTCGCCGCGCACGCCCACCAGCGAGTACGGACGCAGGATCAGGCCCTTCTCGGCGGGTGCGTCGGCCACCCAGCCCTGCGCGGCGGCGAGGAACTCGGCCTTCAGTTCGTCCCGTTCCGCCTGCGGCAGCCGCCGGAAGGCGGGGTCCAGTTTGAAGAACGCGTAGTTCAGGAACTGCCGGTTGGCGCGGTCGGCCTCACGGCCCGTCACCTGACCGCTCGGGTCGAGGTCCACCATCATCTTCGGGCGACCCGGACGCGCGGCGGGTGCGGGCGCTCCCGTCTCGGCGGGCATCGCACCCCCGGGACCGGTGCCTTCAGGACGGCCGCTCACTGCGCGGCCCCCGCGACGACCTCGCCGCGCAGGTCGTGCGTCAGGCCGAAGTTCTCCCGGTACAGCGCCTGAATCGCCCCGAACTCCGCGTCGGTCAGGGGCGCGGCGTCGAAGGTCGCGGCGTACTCCTCGAGGTTCTGCGCCGAGTAGATGTTCGGCAGGACGCTCGCCATGACCGGGGAACGCAGCGCGAACTGAATCGCCAGCTGCCCGACCGTGCGGCCACGGCCCTCCACGAACTGCGCCTGAAGCTGCTCGACCTTCTTCAGGCCGTCCTCCATCCAGGCCTTGCGCCGGGCGTTGGTGGTCATGCGCCAGTTGCGGTGGTCACCGGGCTCGAACTCGGTGTCCAGCGTCATGTACCCCTCCAGCAGCCCGGAGGCGTGCGGCACGCGGGCCATCACGCCCACCCCCGCCGCCTCGCCCGCCGGGAGGATCGCCTCGCCCAGCATCTGCTCGAGGAGGTTGTAGATGATCTGCGTGGGCGCACGGCGGTCCCGGACGCTGGCAATCCCTTCCTCGATCTGCCGTTCGTTCAGCGCCGGCCCCAGCGCCGTGCCGTACGCGCGGATCAGACCCTCGGATTTGGCGCGGTCCAGTTCGGCCCACAGGTCGTCCGCCAGCGCCGAACCGGGCGCGATGGCGTCCATGCGCGGGTTGTGCAGCTGGTAGTAGTCGATGTAATCGGTGCCCAGGCGTTTCAGGCTGCCTTCCAGCGCCTTTCGCAGGTACGCGGGCGTCCAGTCGTGCGGACGCTCCTGCTGCCCCGGACGGTCCGGGTGGTTGTAGATGTCGTACCCGAACTTCGTGCCGATCACGATCTGATCGCGCACGCTGCCCAGCGCCTCACGCTGGAGTTCCTCGGCGCGGCCCGACGCGTACGTGTCCGCGTTGTCGAAGAACGTGACGCCCAGATCGAAGGCCCGGCGCAGCAGCCCCCTCCCCATCTCCTCGTCCTTGACGCCCCACCAGGTCGTGCCGACCGTCCACACGCCGAACCCGACCGCGCTGACGGTCAGGTCGGTGCCCTGCAACTTGCGGTATTCCATGCCCGGCACTATGTCACCGCGCGGCGGGGAGGGATGACCCCGAACGACCGGTCAGGCAGGCCGCCCAGCGTATACCCTGACCGCATGCTGAAACACGTCTCGTTCCTCACCCGCGACCTGAACGCCACGGTCGCCTTCTACGAAACCCTGGGCGCCGTCACCGAGAAGAACCTCACCACCCCCGAAGGCTACCGCCGCGCCGTCCTGCGTCTCGGCGAGGGCCGCCTGCAGTTCTTCCAGATCCCGGAACAGACCCCCGCCCCGCACCCCCACTGGGCCGAACACGTCGCCCTGCACGTCACCGGCCTGCGCGCCCTGCTGCCCACCCTGCGCGCCGGCGGCGTCACCGTCACCCGCGACCTGCAACCCAGCCCCGGCGGCCGCGACATGGCCTTCGTGCAGGACCCCGACGGAAGGCAGGTCGAACTGCTGGAGGCGTGAGGGGATTGCCGCAAGGAGGGAGTGGGTGGAGAGTCGGGCACCCCGCGCCCAGGCTGTTGACCATCACCCATCACCCATCAGCCAGGCGTTAGCCTGAGCGCATGACACCGAGCATCGTGATCGTGCCGGGCCTGGGGGACAGCGGCCCGGAGCACTGGCAGTCCCTGTGGACCGAGAAGTTCGGCGCGGCGCGCGTGCGGCAGGACGACCCGGACCACCCGACCCCGGCGGCGTGGTCGCAGCGACTTCAGGAGGTGATCGACGCGACGCCGGGCGAACTGGTGCTCGTCGGACACTCGTGCGGGGTGCTGACCATCGTGCACTGGGCGGCCCTGACGGGCGGGCACGCGCGGGTGAAGGGCGCGCTGCTGGTCGGCCCGACCGACGCGGACCGGGCGTTCGAGGAGTACCCCACCGTGGCGGGCATGGCCCCGGTGCCCACGCAGCCCCTGCCGTTCCCGGCGCTGGTGGTCGCCAGCGAGAACGACCCCTTCGCCAGCTTCGAGCGGGCGCAGGCCTTCGCGGATGCCTGGGACGCCGAGTTCATCTCCGCGGGCGAGGCGGGGCACATCAACGTCGCGAGCGGTCACGGCGACTGGCCCGACGGTGAAGTGCTGCTGGGCGAGGCCCTGCACGCCTGGACGCCACCGGACATCGTGCGGATTTGATACGGACTCCGATTGAATGGGCTGCAAAGCCCGTTCAATCCGGGCGGATGCGACTCGGAGAGCTGCCCCGCAGAGGAGGAGCTGGGCGGGTTCCGGACGTGGAGTTGACAGATCGGTGGTGTTCCGATCTGTGAACGAAACAAACGGCAGTCCGTATGAGGACAGACGGGGGGAAGCGCAAGGCGACACGCAGGGCGCGGGAAGGGGAGTGGGCGCCCACGTTGCCCGGTCGCCCTGAAGCGCCGCTGCCCGCATGACCGCCCCCCACCCGGTCGCTGCCTTCCGCGCCCCGCCCCCCCCTCCCGCTTCCCTGCATGTCAACGCGCCCCGGTCATCAGACCGGGGCGCGTCGTGATGGAGGTTCAGGCGCTGGGCTGGGCAGCGGCCTTGTCGGCCGGGGCGGCGTGCTTGTCGAGCAGGGTCTCGAAGGCGCGTTTGGGCTGGGCACCGACGACCCCCTCGATGGGCTGACCGTCCTTGAAGAGGATCAGGGTGGGGATGCTCATGACGCGGTACTGGCCCTGCGTGACGGGGTTCTCGTCGACGTTGACCTTGCCGATCTTCACGCGGCCCTCGTACTGCCCGGCGAGTTCCTCGATGACGGGCGCGATGATGCGGCACGGTCCGCACCAGGGGGCCCAGAAGTCCACCAGGGTCAGGCCGCTGGCGATCTCGTCGTTAAAGTTGCTGTCCGTGAGTTCCACAGGCTTCATGCGACCAACTATACGCCCGGGGGGCATGCCGGGGATGGGGGCGAGATGGGCAAGGTGCTCACCGCTCGTTTAACCGTCGTGACCGGACTTCCAATCCGGCCGGGCAGCGCCGCGCGCTAGGGTGGGGACGTGACCGACCCCTGGCCCGCGCACTGGAGGCCCCCGCACTGGACTGCCGCCGACGTGCAGGCCCTCCGGCTCGGCGCGGCCCTGTTCGCGCGGGGCGAGTGGTGGGAGGCGCACGAGGCCTGGGAGGTCCCCTGGCAGCGGGCGTCCGGGCCGGACCGGGCCTTCCTGCAGGGCGTGATCCTGCTGGCCGCGGCGCTGCACAAGCGCTGGCATCACGGGAGCCTCACGCACCGCAACTACCACAAGGCCGCGCGACACCTGGACACCCTGCCGCCCGCGTACGCCGGGGTGGACCTGGCCCGCCTGCGCGCCGAGGTCTGGGACGCGCTGCATGACCCGGCGCTGCGACCGGCGCTGCACCCACCGTCCTCTCCCGGCGCGTAGGCCGGGCCGCCAGCGGCGGGGCGGGGGGATTGGGGGCCGTGCGGGCGTCAGGTATCCTGACGGGCGGACGTTCCCCATCCGGGGGCGTGGCGCGGCCTGCCCACGGGCAGGCGGCACAGGAGAGACATCAGATGGAACGCATTGCACTTTTTATTGACGGCGCGAACGTGTACGCAGCGGCCAAACGACTCGGCTGGAACTTCGACCACCGCAAGATCCTGGAGCACTTCGCGGCGGGCGGCTCGCTGTACAACGCCTTCTATTACACGGCGGTTCCCACGCCCATCGACGACAAGCAGAAGCGCTTCACGGACGCGCTGACGTACATGGGGTACACCGTCCGCACCCGCCCGCTGCGCGAGGCGACCGACGAGGGCGGCGACACCTACCGCCGCGCCAGCCTGGACATCGAGATCGTCACGGACCTGCTGTCCACCAGCGACCGCTACGACACGGCCGTGCTGCTGACCGGCGACGGCGACTTCGAGCGTCCGGTCGAGGTGCTGCGCGCCCGTGGCAAGCGCGTGATCGTGGCCTGCATCGCCGAGATGACCAGTTACGAACTGCGCAACGCCGCCGACGGGTACGTGGACTTCAAGGACATCCGCGAGCAGGTCGAGCGTCCCGGTTACCGCCTGCCCAGCGAGTCGCGTGGCAACAGCGGCAGCGAGCACCGCCCGTTCTACACCTCCGCGGCGCTGCAGGAATCCGATGACCGCTGAAGCCCCGAAGTCCCTGCCGGTCGCGCTCGACGCCATGGGCGGCGACCACGGCGCCGCGCCGAACGTCGAGGGAGCCGTCTTGGCGGCCCGTGCAGGTGTCAGCGTGGTGCTGGTCGGGGACCGCGTGAAACTGCACGCGGAACTCGGGAAGCACGCCGGGAGCGCCGCGCTGCCCATCGAGGTGGTCGAGGCGACCGACGTGATCGGCATGGACGAACACGCCAGTGACGTGCGGCGCCGCACGCAGGCCAGCATCAACGTCGCCACCCGCCTCGTGAAGGAGGGCCGCGCGTCGGCGGCCGTCAGCATGGGCCACAGCGGCGCGACCATGGCGTCCGCGCTGCTGACGCTGGGCCGCATCGGCGGCGTGGAACGCCCCGCGATCCTCACGCACCTGCCGGCCCGCGGGGGGTTCACGACCCTGCTGGACGTGGGCGCCAACGCCGACGTGAAGGCCAGCTACTACGCGCAGTGGGCGCGGCTGGCCAGCGTGTACCTGCGGGTCGTGGAGGACCGCGAGAACCCCACCGTGGGCCTGCTGTCCATCGGCGAGGAGGACCACAAGGGCAGCGCGCTCGTCCTGGAGGCGCACGCACTGCTGCGCGAGCTGCACGGCCAGGGCATCAACTTCCACGGGAACGTGGAGGGCCGCGACATCTTCCGGAACACCACCGACATCGTCGTGACCGACGGCTTCACCGGGAACGTGGTCCTGAAACTCGCCGAGGGTGAAGCCAAGGTCCTGTTCGGCTGGGTGAAAGAAGCCCTGGGCAGCAGCCTGAAAACCAAACTGGGCGGCCTGCTGGTGCGCGGCGCGCTGCGCGGCCTGGCCGAACGCATGGACCCCAGCACCTACGGCGCCAGCCTGCTGATCGGCGTCCGGGGTCTGGCGTTCATCGGGCACGGCAGCGCCGACGCCCGCGCCGTCAAGAACGCGCTGCTGCGCGCCGCCCGCGCCCACGAATCCAGCCTGATTCCCCGTCTGGAGGCCGCCTTCCAGGCCCAGCACTGAAGGGTTCCCCCACACCACTCACCTGTCCGTGGGTAAGGTGGGGGACATGCTGGCTGAACTGAGTATTCAAGTCATGAAACCGCAGGTGTGGGTCGGACTGGCCCTGACAGCCCTGTTCGCGTACGCCATCTACCGCTTCGGGCGGCTGCTGATCGGGGCGCTGAGCCCGCACATTCCGCGCCGCCTGCTGGCCCCGCTCAGGTGGGTGTGGTGGCTGGTGGTCGTGACCGGCTGGCTGGCGGTCGCGACGTTCGTGGCGTACCTGCCGAGCGTGCCGGTCCTGTTCGACCTGGGCCGCGACATCAGCAGCGGCTTCCGGCACAGTGCGGGGCAGCTGGTGGTCGTGGTCGCCATGGCCCTGATCGCCTGGAACCTGATCAGCACCTTCGCGGCCCGCATCGTGGCCGAACAGGAATTCAACCGCCGCAGCGTGCGCGTGCAGACCCTCAAGGGCGTCGTGGAGAGCACGCTGCGGGTCGTGGTGGTCATCATCAGTCTCATCGCCGCCCTGCAGGCCATCGGCCTGAACGCCACCAGCCTGCTGGCCGGGGTGTCCGTGCTGGGTCTCGCGGTGGGGTTCGGGGCGCAGAGCCTGATCAAGGACGTCTTCAACGGCTTTTTCATCCTGCTTGAAGATCAGTACGGGGTGGGCGACGTGATCACCATCAACACCGGGCAGCTCTCGGGCGGCGTGGAACGCCTGAACCTGCGCGTCACGGCGCTGCGCGCCCTGGACGGCACCATGCACATCGTCCCGAACGGTCAGATCCAGACGGTCAGCGTGAGCAGCAAGGACTGGTCGCGCGTGGTGGCGGCCGTGGACGTCACGTACAACGCCAACGTGGACGAGGCCCTGAAGGTCCTGCAGGCGGTCAGCACCGAACTGTACGAATCCCCCGACTGGCGGCACTTCTTCCTGGAGGAACCCGAGATGCAGGGCGTGGTGCAGCTCGCGCCGGACGGCGTGACCCTGCGCGCGCTGTACAAGGTGCAGCCCAAGAGCCAGTGGGCGCTGGGCCGCGAGTTCAACCGCCGCATCAAGATCGCCATGGACGAGGCCGGCATCGAGATTCCCTTCCCGCAGCGCAGCCTGAACTTCAGCGGGTCTCCCATCGAGATCCGCCTGACCCGTGACGGCACACCCACGCCGCCCCCCGCGCAGGACACCAGCACCCAGAACCGACAGAACCCCCCGGTGGAACCCAGTCTGAGCCGCGATCCGGAAGAACGCGAGATCTGATCCGGACTCCGATTGAATGGCTTATAAAGCCGTTCAATCCGAGCGGGTGCGACTCGGAGAGCTGCTCCGCAGAGGAGAGAAACGCCCCTCCGGACGTGGAGCTGGCAACCCGGTTGTCCCTGGTTGTCAACCCATCAGGCCCGCCGGGGCGGGTGGCGTGACCGGCGGCAGCGGCTCGAGTTCCGCGCCACTGAGCAACGCGCTGAACTCCTCACCGCTGAGCGTCTCACGGGTCATGAGGACCTTCACGATCTCGTGCACGGATCCCAGGTGCTCGCCGACCAGTTGCGTGGCCCGCGCGTAGGCATGGTCGATCAGCGCGCGAACCTCGCGGTCCACCTCGGCGGCGGTGGCCTCGCTCATGGGGAGCAGCTGTGCGCCGCCGCCCAGGAAGCCGCTCTCGCTGCTGGCCAGCGCGACCTTCCCGATGCGGTCGCCCATGCCCCACTCGGTCACCATGCGCCGCGCGATGCCGGTCGCCTGCTGGAAGTCGTTCTGCGCGCCGGTCGTGACCTCGCCGAACACGACCTCCTCGGCCGCGCGGCCCGCGAGGGCCACGGCGATCATGTCCTCCAGCGCCGGGCGGGTGACGTGCAGGCGGTCGTCGGCGTCCGGCATCATGAACCCGGCGGCGCGGCCCCGGGGCACGACCGTCAGTTTCGCCACGCGGTTGGCGTGGGGCAGGAGCTGGGCGGCGAGGGCGTGCCCGACCTCGTGGTACGCCGTGACCTTCCGGTCCGCCTCCCGCACCACCAGCGACCGCCGCTCCGGCCCCATCAGCACCCGGTCCCGCGCCTCGTCCACGTCCCGTCCCACGATCCGCGTCCGCCCCGACCGCGCCGCCTGCAGCGCCGCCTCGTTCAGCAGGTTCTCCAGGTCCGCGCCCACCATGCCCGCCGTGCGCCGCGCCACCACCCCCAGGTCCACGCTGGCGTCCAGCGGTTTCTTCCGCGCGTGGATCCGCAGGATCTGCTCGCGGCCCCGCACGTCCGGCGCGTCCACCACCACCTGCCGGTCAAACCGCCCCGGGCGCAGCAGCGCGGCGTCCAGCACGTCCGGGCGGTTCGTGGCGGCCAGGATGATCACCTCCTGCCCGCTGGAGAAGCCGTCCATCTCGACGAGCAGCTGGTTGAGAGTCTGTTCGCGTTCGTCGTTGCCGCCCTGCATGTTCACGCCGCGTTTGCGGCCGACGGCGTCGATCTCGTCGATGAAGACGATGCAGGGGGCGGCCTTGCGGGCCTGTTCGAAGAGGTCGCGGACGCGGGCGGCGCCGACACCGACGAACATCTCGACGAAGTCGGAGCCGCTGATGCTGAAGTAGGGGACGCGGGCCTCACCGGCGACGGCCTTGGCCAGGAGGGTCTTGCCGCTGCCTGGGGGGCCGACGAGGAGCACGCCGTGGGGGATGCGGGCGCCGAGCTGGTGGTACTTCTCGGGGTGGCGGAGGAAATCGACGACTTCCTGGAGGTCCTGTTTGGCCTCGTCGCAGCCGGCGACGTCGGTGAAGTTGAGTTTGATCTGGCCCTCGCTGATGACGGCGGCTTTCGACTTCCCGAACGTGCCTGCCGCGCCCGCCCCACCCCCCTGGGCGCGCATGTTCCGCCACAGCACCACCAGGATCAGGGCCGTCAGGATCAGGGGAAGCAGCTGCCCCACCCACCCGAACGCCGACCCGGCCTGCGTCACCTGCAGGGGCACGTCCGCCGCGCGGATGCGGGTCAGGGTCGCGCCGTCGGCCGGCACGATCAGCGAGCGCGGGCGGCTGCCGTCCACGAAGCTCACGCTGGCCTGCCCGGCGCTGGACAGAACCACCCGCGCCACCCGTCCGGCCTTCAGGTCCGCGAAGAAGCGGTTGCTGGAGTACCCGCCCTCGGCGGACGCGGCCGGCGCACCTGCCGGGAGCGGGCTGCTCGGCGTGGTGCCGGGGGCGGCGCTGGCAGCGCTCAGGCCACCCAGCAGCAGCGCGCCTCCGGTCAGCGCGGTCCGGGCGAGTCGCGCGGCGCGGCCCGGCGGACGGCGGGACCCGCCCGTGGGCTGCGGCGCCCCCTCCGCGCCTGCGGCTGGGCAGCTGCGCCGCTCGGCGGGCCGCTCAGCCCGACCGGAAAGCTCCTGAACGCCTGGCGATCGCAGTCCGTATGATCCGGCTTCCGTTTGTTTCGTCAACAGACCGGAACACCACCGAGCTGTCAACGCCACGTCCGGAACCCGCCCAGCTCCTACTCGCTTCGCTCGGATTGAATGGCTTTGTAAGCCATTCAATCCGAGTCCGTATGAGGCGCGGTTCATGCCCCATGCTACGCCGTCCCGCGGGGCGGGGAACGCGCTCCCGCTGACCATCCGCCCCCCCCTGCCGGTCACCCCCGCCGGCGGGACGCTCAGGTTTCCGTCAGGCTCGGCGGGTATGCTGACCGCATGCGCACTGCACTTCTGCTCGGCACGCTGGCCCTGGGTCTCAGCGCCTGCACCGTCACCGTCCGCCCCAACCTGGGCCTGCAGGGATCGGGCAGCAACCTGATCACCAGCCTCCGCCCGGACCGCGGCGAGGGCAGCACCTACGCCGTGGGCGAGCCGCTGCGCGTGAGCGTCACCACCCGCACGGCCGGGTACGTGACCCTGATCGCCCTGCAGAGCAACGGGTACGCCAGCACCCTGATCCGCAACGCCTACGTGCCGGCCGGCACCACCACCTTCCCCCGCGCGCAGGACGGCGTGACGTACAACGTGGCCGAACCGCGCGGCCTGCAACGCGTGCGCGCCATCTTCACCCGCGTGCGCCCCACCACCGACCTCGTGCTGCGCGGCAGCTACGACGACGGCCGCTGGAACGCCACCAGTGACGCCTACCTGCAACCCTACGACGCCGCCGACCGCGACGTGCAGGAAACCTACCTGTACATCCGCTGACGCCACGCCGCTCAGCCGCAGGGGGGGAATCCGGGCCGGATTCCCCCCTCGCCCGTTCAGCCTGCCGGGCGGTGACGGGGCAGGCGGCCCCCCCGTTCCGGCAGGGGAGAGGCCGCGCCCCGCCACGCGCCGCACAGGGCGCGCACCGCCGCCACCCGCTGCCCCCCGGCGGCGTTCAGGGCGGCCGTCATGACCGCCCGCTCGTCGCGCCGCTGCCCCAGCAGGAACAGCGTGCGCGCCTGCGCCAGCGCCGCCAGCCGTTCCGGGTCACGCGCGGGCAGCCCGCCGGGAGGCGCGGCCCAGGTGTCGGCCGGAAAGCGCGGCGCGACCTTCCCGCCGTCCTCGGCCAGCCAGGACCACAGGGCCGCGCCGGTCAGGACGCTGCGGGCCTGCACGCCCCGCAATCCGGACTGCGCGTTCCAGCGCTGCGCGGCGGGCCGCGCGTACCCGCCGCGCAGCAGGCCCACCAGCCGCACCCGCCGGGTCACGCAGCGCCCACCCAGACCGTCTTCCTGCGCCCAGTCGCGCAGCGCCCGGTGCAGCTCGGCAAACGTGCCGCCCGACGCGACCACGTCCACCAGCGCCGCCCGGCGCCCCGAACGCACCAGTTCACGCGGGTGCAGGCCCGCCCCGGCCAGCAGGGGCCGCAGCGTCCGCACCTGCCCGGCGTCCAGCGTGGCGTTCAGCAGCGACACGTTCAGACCCGACACCCGCCACGGCACGCCCACGCCCCACAGCAACCCCCCCAGGTACGCCCGCAGCGGCTCGGGCGAGCGGCCCACGAACACCAGGTCCACGCCGCCCGCCGCGACCAGCACGCCCGCCAGCGCCGCGCGCAGGTCCGGCAGGAACGCCAGCGCGTCCGGACTGGCCGGGAGCGCCCCCAGCCCGGCGGCGCGGGTCACGTCCCACACGGGCGGCCCGGCACTGTGGAGCGGGTGGGGCAGAGGATGGTGCAGCGGACGCGGCGCGGTCATGCCCCATGCTGCGCCCCGCCGGGCGGCCCGCGCATCGGCCAGCTGGCGCACGGTCCCCCCGGCCATTGCCGGTATGCTGACCCGCATGAGCCTGACCTTCGAGGACGCCAGCGCCCGCGTGGACGCCTACATCAGCCAGTTCCGGGAAGGGTACTTCCCGCCGCTGCTGATGCTGGCCCGCCTGACCGAGGAGACCGGCGAGATCGCCCGCGTCATCGCCCATGAGAACGGCAAGACGCCCAAACCCGGCGAGGAAACCGGCGACCTCGAGATGGAACTCGCGGACCTGCTGTTCGTGACCATCTGCATGGCGAACGAACGCGGCCTGAACCTGGAACGCGGCTTCGAACGCATGATGGCCAAGGTCGAGAAGCGCGACGCGACCCGCTGGACCCGCAAGGACGCGGGCGAACCCGGCGAGTCCGGCAAGACCGAGGTCACCCCGTGACCGGCGACCTGCGCTACCCGCTCGGGCCGATGCCCACCCCGCAGACCCTCACGTCCGTCGAGCGCGTCGAGGCCCTCGGGCACCTGTTCGCGCTGCCCGCCGACCTGTTCGACGCCGTGCAGGGACTGACCGACGAACAACTCGGCACCCCGTACCGCGACGGCGGCTGGACGGTGCGGCAGGTCGTCCACCACGTCGCCGAGAGCCACATGAACGCCTTCATCCGCCTGAAACTCGCGCTGACCGAGGACAACCCCACCATCAAACCCTATGAGGAGGACCGCTGGGCGACCCTCCCGGACCACGAACTGGTCCCCGACGTCAGCCTGAACCTGCTGGACGCGCTGCACTCGCGCCTGGGCATGCTGTTCGCCTCGCTGGACCCCGCCGGCCCCGACTGGGCCAGGCCCTGGACGCACCCCGCGCAGGGCCGCACGTACACCGTGGACACCCTGCTCGCCATGTACGCCTGGCACGGACGGCACCACACCGCCCAGATCACCGTGCTGCGCGAACGGAACGGCTGGTAAATGCAGTTCGGCCCCGAACTCCATACCCCCGTCTCCCACCGCGCGGCGGGCGTGGTCATCCTGAACGCCGCCGGTGACCTCCTGATGGTCCGCGAGAACGGCGTGCCGGGCCAGCGGCAGAAGGCGGGCCTGTGGCACATCCCCAGCGGCACCGTCGAGGACGGCGAGAACCCCCAGGACACCGCCATGCGCGAGGCGTGGGAGGAAGCGGGCGTGCGGGTCCGCCTCCTGAAATTCCTGGCCGCGTACCTGGGTCACTTCCCGGACGGCGTGCCCGTCCTGCGGCACGCGTGGCTGGCCGAGGCCCTACCGGACTCCACCTTCCGCCCCGCCCTGCCGGACGAGGTGACCGAGGTGCGCTTCGTGCCGAAAACCGAATTCGACGCCCTGTACGACGCCCGCCTGATCCGCATGCACCACACGAAACTGTTCTACGAGGACGCGCTGCGGGAACGGGGGCGCTGACCGCCAGGGTAGCCAGAGCCGGGGCGGAACGCGCTGATCTGCGTTCCGCCCCGGCTGGTGGTCGTGCCGGTATAAACCCTTACTCGTACCCGAGTTCGCGCAGGGCTTCCTCGTCCTCGCGCCAGTTGTTGATCACGATGACTTCCAGGCCCAGGTACACCTTGCGGCTCAGGAACACTTCCAGCTGCTTGCGGGCGGCCTGACCGATCTCGCGCAGCTGCTTGCCGCCCGCGCCGATGACCATGCCCTTGTGGGCGTTCTTCTCGACGACGATCTCGCCCTCGATGCGTTGCAGGCCGTCCTGCCGCTCGGTCCAGGAGTTCACGCGGGTCGCGACGGCGTACGGCAGTTCGTCGCGCAGTTTCTTCATGGCTTCCTCGCGGATGATCTCGGCCGCCCACTGCTCGCGCGTCTGGTCGCTGGCGGCGCCCTGCGGGAAGAAGAACGGGTTCTCCGGCAGGGCGTCCAGCAGCTGCTCGCGCAGGGTGGCCACGGCGGCCGGGTTGTTCTGCGCGCTCAGCATGGTCTCGCTGATGTCGTGCTCGCGGCCCTCGAGGAGTGCGCGGTACAGTTTCATGGCCTCGTCCGGGTACTTGGCGGCGTCGGTCTTGTTGCCGACCAGGAACAGCGGCTTGGGCAGGTCGCGGACCTGGCGGGCGACCAGCTGGTCCTCGTCGGTGGGCGGGTGGCGCAGGTCCACGACCCACACGACGGCGTCCACGTCGGCCAGGGCGCTGTGCACCTCGTGGTTCATGTACTTGCCCAGGGCGTCCTTGGGTTTGTGCAGGCCCGGCGTGTCCACGAACACGATCTGGCGGTCACTGGTGGTGTGGATGCCGCGCACGCCCCGGCGGGTGGTCTGGGGGCGGGGGCTGGTGGGGGCGACCTTGGTGCCCAGGAAGCTGTTCAGCAGGGTGCTCTTGCCCACGTTGGGCTTGCCGATAATGGCAATGAAGCCCGAGTGGGTCTGCTGGTCTCCGGTGGAGGAAAAATCCGTCATCGTTTCCATTCTCTCATGCCGCGCGCTCCGCAAAGGTGCCGGGGCCGGGGCAGGCTCCTCTCCCGGTCCGGGCGGCCCTGCCAGTCCGTCGCTCCGGGACCGGGTTCAGTGGCGGCGGGCCTGCACGCGCGCGATCAGGCGGGTCATGACGGCGCGGGGCAGCAGGCGGGGCAGCAGCGTCTGCACGCGGTTCAACCGGCCTGCCACGACCACCCGCTGTCCGCGCAGCATGCCCTGCACGCCCAGGCGGGCCACCTCGTCGGCACTCAGGATGGTCAGGCGGGCCGGTCCGCTCAGCAGGTCGCTCTCGTGCAGCTGGCTGACTGCCTGGAATCCGGTCTGCACGGGGCCCGGGCACAGCGCCGTGACGGACACGCCGCTGCCCGTGACCTCCTCGGCGACGGCCTCGCTGAAGCTCAGGACGTACGCCTTGGTGGCGTAGTACACGGCCATCATCGGGCCCGGCTGGAAGGCGGCGGTGCTGGCGACGTTCAGCACGCGGCCGCGCCCGCGCGCCAGCATGTCCGGCAGGAACGCGCGGGTCAGGGCGGTCAGGGCGCTGACGTTCACGGCGATCATGCGGTCGATCTCGGCGGGCGGCTGGGTGCGGAACTCGCCGTAACTGCCCAGCCCGGCGTTGTTCACCAGGATGTCCACGTTCAGGCCGCGCGCCTGCACGGCGGCGTGCAGGTCGGCGGCCGCGCCGGGGCGGTTCAGGTCGGCGGGCAGCACGTGGACCTGAACGTGGCAGCGCCCGCGGAGTTCGGCGGCCAGGGCGCTGAGGCGGGCCTCGTTGCGGGCGACCAGGATCAGGTCCGCGCCGTGAGCGGCGAGCCGCCGCGCGAGGCTCTCGCCGATGCCGCTGCTGGCGCCGGTGATCAGGGCGGTCGAGGTGCGCACGTTCAGGGGACGGGAGGCGTCGGGATGGGTCATGCGGTCCAGCATGACCCGGCGGCCCCCACATGGTGCGCCCCCCGACCGCCCTGCATGAAGACTCGGTGAAGTGAACGGGCGGTCAGTGGCACGCAACTTCCCTGCGCCGCCCCCCGTACTGAGGAGCATGAGAAACCCCGTCACCGGACCACAGGTCAGCGTGCAGGACATGTTCGCGCAGAGCACCGCCGTCCTCACGCAGCCCAGCCCCGTCACCTTCGAGCGCTACGAACGCCGCGGCGGCCTGCAGAGCGCCCTGACCTACGTGATGCTGGCCGCCGTCGTCTCGGCTGTCATTGCCGCCGTGTTCTCGTTCCTGCACAGCGACGTCACCTTCTTCGGGCAGCTGTTCAGCCGCCTGATCGGCGTGCCGGTCGGGTTCCTGATGTTCACGGGCGCGGTGTACCTGATCGGCCGCACCCTGTTCAGGGGCACCGGCACGTACCCGGAGGTGGCGTACACCTTCGCGCTGTTCTACGTGCCGATCAGCATCGTCATGACCCTGATCGGCGTCATCCCGATTCTCGGCTGGCTGGTCAGCCTCGCCCTGAGCCTCGTGCTGGTGTACTTCGGGTTCCTGGCCGTGCAGAGCAGCATGAACCTGCGCGACCAGACCCAGGCCGCCGTCACCCTGGTCCTCGCGTGGATCGCGCAGGCGGTCGTGGGCCTGATCGTGGCGGGCGTCGTGGGCGGCCTGTTCGCGGTGGGCCGCGCCGTCACGGGCAGCTGAGCCGGACCTGACCACGGGGGCGGGGCCGGCGCACCGATGACCGGCCCCGCCCCCGTCTGCCCGCCGGACGTCCTACTGGTCGCCGTACACGTGCACCGCCACGTCCATGCGGCCCTGCCCGCCGCCGTAGTACGTGCCGCGCACCGGGGACACGTCGCTGTACTCGCGGCCGTGCCCGATCTTCACGTGCTTCTCGCGTGCCACGCAGTTGTTCGTGGGATCGAAGCCCAGCCACCCGTACCCCGGAATGAAACACTCCACCCAGGCGTGTGTGGCCTCCGCACCGACCATCTCGCCGCCACTGTACAGGTAGCCGCTCACGTACCGCGCCGGGATGCCCAGCTGCCGCGTGACGCCCAGCATGGCGTGAGTGAAGTCCTGGCACACGCCGCGCTGGTGCGTGGCGAACTCGGCCAGCGGCGTACTGACGGTCGTGGCCTGCGTGTCGTACGTGAACTGCCGGTACAGCTGCGAATTCAGGTCCGACAGGAACGACGGCAGGTCGTCCCCGCCGGCCGGGCGGGTCACGCCGAACAGTTCCGGCCACGCCCCCCCCGGCACGCGCGGACTGGCCACCAGGAACTCGGTGTGCCGCGCCCGTTCGGCCCACAGCGTTCCGAACGGCACGGGCGCCGGGTCCGGGACCGGGTGCGTGTCCACGAGTGCCTGCGCCTCGATCAGCAGGTGGGTGTGCGGGTCGTGCACATGCACGTGATGAACGATCGCCCCGAAGTAGTCCTTGTGGGACGTGATCTCGGCGTCCGGCGCGACGTGCAGGTGAAAGGACCGCACGGTCTGCCGCGCCTCCTGACTGGGGTGCAGCCGCACCTGATTGAACGAATCCCAGGCGGGTTTGGGATAGCGGTACTCGGTGGCGTGCCGGATCTCGCAGCGCATCAGTCCTGTCCTTTCGCGGGAGCCTGTCCTGTCGCGCCGGGGACGGGTGTGGTGGCGCGTGCCGAAGCGTTCATGCGGACTCCGACTGAATGGGTTGCCAAACCCGCCGGGTCCGAGCGGATGTGATACGGACTCCGATTGAATGGCTTGCAAAGCCGTTCCATTCGAGCGAAGCGAGGAGGAGCTGGGCGGGTTCCGGACGTGGCGTCGACAGCTCGGTGGTGGTCCGATCTGTGAACGAAACAAACGGCAGTCCGTATCAGGAGGGTTCCGGGCGTGGCGTCGGCAACCCGGTGTGGTTCCGGGGTGTCAACGGAACAGACGGCAGTCCGTCTCATTCCTGCCGGAAGTACGCCGCGTCGATCGCGGCGCCCACACGGTTGATCTCGACCAGCAGGTCCGGCAGCGTCGGGCCCGGCGCGCCCAGCACGTCGTCCACACGCGCGTACTGCAGGCGCGCCACCAGCCAGCGCGACAGCCGCAGGATCTCCGGGTGGGCGTCCGGGTGGCGGCGGTCGATCTGCGCCAGGGCGTCGTGAAGGTTCTCGGCGCTGTAGCGCACGCTGCGCGGAAAGAACTCGTCGAACAGCAGGAACCCCGCCACGCCGCGCGGGTCGATGCCACTGTGAACGCTCTTGCGGTACGCCTCGAAGGCACTCGCGCCCTTCAGGACGCTCACCCAGCGCTGCTCCTGCAGCGCCCGCCACGTCGGGTCCGCCGGGCCGCCCGCCGCCGCCGGGTCCTCCGGGCTGTCCAGCCGTGCCTGCAGGACCCGCACGGTGTTGTCCGCCCGTTCGAGCATCTGCCCGGACCGCAGGAACGACCAGCCCTCGTCGCGCGGCAGGGTCGCGAACGCGATCCCGAAGAAGAACTGCGACGCCTCGCGCGCCGCCACGCAGTACTCGTACAGGCCGTCGCGGTCCATCACGCCGCCCGTCTCGAAGCACAGGTTCAGGTACGAGCGGTTCAGCGCTTCCCACATCTCGCTGGGAATGCGGTCACGCAGCCCGCGTGCGTTCTGCCGGGCGCGCGCGAGGCTGCTGGCAATGCTGGACGGGTTGTCCTGATCGAACGCCAGCCACGCGGTGGCGCTGCGGGTATCCACCCGCCCGTACCGCTTGATGACCGGACCCTCGCCGCCCGTGAGTTCCAGCAGGGGCCGCCAGTGTTCCCTGACCCGACCGGCGGATTCCAGCGTGGCGTAGTAGTTGACGTTCAGCAGCCGCGCGGTGTTCTCGGCGCGTTCCATGTACCGCCCGATCCAGTACAGGTTCTCGGCCAGTCGTGACAGCAGCAGCATCAGGTCTCCTCTCCGGGCTGGCCGGTGCCCAGTTCCGTCTTCTCCAGCTGCTGGTACGAGTGCGCGCCGCCCCGCGACTGCGCCTGTGTCTGCCCCTGGCCCTGCGACTGGCCCTGTGTCTGGCCCGGCACGGGATCGCCATGCAGGTGCTGCGTCATGCCCTGCGCCGGCCCCGGCCCGTCATGATCGAGCACCCAGGTGTCCTTGCTGCCGCCTCCCTGCGAACTGTTCACGACCAGACTCCCGCGCGTCAGGGCCACCCGCGTCAGGCCGCCCGGCACGATCGTCACGTCCCGCCCGAACAGCACGTACGGCCGCAGGTCGATGTGCGCCCCCTCGAAGGTCCCGGTGTCCGGGTACAGCGTCGGGTGGCGCGACAGGCCCACCACCGGCTGCGCGATGAACTCGCGCGGATTGGCCCGCACCCGCTCCAGGTACGCGGCCGTCTCGTCGCGCGTGGCGGCCGGACCGATCAGCATGCCGTAGCCGCCCGCCTCTCCGACCGCCTTGAACACCAGGTCCCCGGCGTTCGCCAGCATGTGCTCCAGGTGATCGGCATTCCAGCCCAGGTACGTGGGGACGTTGTTCAGCAGCGGCGCCTCGCCCAGGTAGTAGCGGATCATGTCCGGCACGTAGGCGTACACGGCCTTGTCGTCCGCGACGCCCGTTCCGACCGCGTTCGCGATCGCCACGCGCCCCTGCCGGTAGACCTCCATCAGGCCCGACACGCCCAGCGAACTGTCCCGCCGGAACGCCAGCGGGTCCAGGAAGTCGTCGTCGATGCGGCGGTAGATCACGTCCACCTGCCGGCGCCCGCCCGTGGTGCGCATCCAGACCCGCCCGGCGTCCACGAACAGGTCGCGGCCCTCCACGAGTTCCACGCCCATCTGCTGCGCGAGGTACGCGTGCTCGAAGTACGCGCTGTTGTACATGCCGGGCGTGAGCACCACCACCGTCCCGCCCGGCTTGGGACTGACGGCCTGCAGGTTCGCCAGCAGCGCCGTCGCGTACTGCTGCACCGGCCGGACGCCCTGACCCTCAAACATGCCGGGGTAGATGCGGGTCATGGCCTGCCGGTTGGCCAGCAGGTACGACACGCCGCTCGGGGAACGCAGGTTGTCCTCCAGGACCAGGTACTCGCCGCGCTCGTCGCGGATCAGGTCGGTGCCCACCACGTGAATGAACACCCCGCCCGGCGGCGTGACCCCGTGC
Organism: Deinococcus depolymerans; assembly: GCF_039522025.1. Taxonomy (NCBI): domain Bacteria; kingdom Thermotogati; phylum Deinococcota; class Deinococci; order Deinococcales; family Deinococcaceae; genus Deinococcus; species Deinococcus depolymerans. The sequence goes on from NZ_BAAADB010000003.1 coordinate 111,920, forward strand.
ACCTCGCGCCGGAAGTGCGAGGACGTGAACACCAGTTCCGCCGGGATCACCCCGTCCGCCAGGATCTGCGCGCCGCTGTAGATGTCGGTCAGGAAGGCGTTCAGCGCCCGGACCCGCTGCGTGAGGCCCGCCTCGACGTGCGCCCACTCGGACGCCGGGATGACGCGCGGCACCGGATCGAAGGGGAAGGTCCGCTCGGTGCCCTGCGCGTCCCCGTACACCGTGAACGTGATGCCCTGATTCCGGAACGCGGCGTCCAGCAGGTGACGGCGCCGCTCGAATTCCGCCACGCCCAGCTGCTCGAGGTACGCCCGCACCCCCTCGTAATGCGGCCGGACCTGCCCGGACGCGCTGAACATCTCATCGAAGAACCTGCTGCCCGGATCGTACTTCATGCCATCCAACCCCCTGCATCCCGCGCAATGCAACAAGATACGGGTTTCGCCGACCCCGCCCCGGCAGGCCCCGCAGACAGCCAACGCCGCGGCAAGGGACGATGAAGACCCGCCTGTCCGCCCGGCGCCGCCCGCCCACGCTTCCTGCCACCGACTACACTGCCTGCCATGACCAGCAACGCCGGCACCCCCATCACCCCCGACGACCGCGCCCGCCTGGACCCGGTGTTCATGCAGGTCGTGCTTGACGCGCAGGCGCAGGCGCAGCAGACCCAGCCCGCCCAGCCCGGCACGCTGGCCGCCATGTTCCACCGCGAGACCGTCACCGACGCCCTGCAGGGCTGCGCCATGCTGATCGCCGGCTGGAACCAGGGCCGCGTGGACGAGGCCGGCCTGACCCGCGCCGCCAAGGCCCTGCGCGCCCTGAACCTCACGGACCTCGCCGGACGCCTGGAGAACCTCCGGCACATCGCCGCCCCGCAGGACTGAACGCCGCTGAGAGCCGGACGCCGGTCCTGTGCCCTCCCACGGGCCTGGACAGGTTTCTGTCACTGCCCTAGACCGCCGCGCCGCCCCCCGGTCCACGGCGGGCCTACACTTCCCCCATGACCCCGCGCGCCGCTTTCTTTTATTGGTTCGGTACCCACCGGGCCTAGCAGCGCTGCACCCCGCCGCCCGGTGAGCCCCCAGAGGCCACCGGGCCTTTTCTTTCCCCCCACCCCCGAGGACCCCCATGACGCACCCCGACCCCATCATCGAAGCCGGCCGCACCGAGAACCTGAACGTCAGCGGCTTCACGCCCCTGATCACCCCCCGCGCCCTGAAGGCCCGCTGGCCCCTGACCCCGCAGGCCGAGGCGACCGTCCTCGCCGGCCGGCAGGCCGCGCAGGACATCCTGCACGGCCGCGACGACCGCCTGCTGGTCGTGGTCGGCCCCTGCTCCATCCACGACCACGAGCAGGCACTCGAGTACGCCCGCCGCCTCGCCGCGCTGCGTGAACGCGTGAAGGACCGCCTCGAGGTGCACATGCGGGTGTACGTCGACAAACCCCGCACCACCGTCGGCTGGCGCGGCTACCTGCTCGACCCGGACATGAACGGCACGAACGACATCAACAAGGGACTCGAACTGACCCGCAAACTCATGGTGCAGGTCAGCGAACTGGGCCTGCCGGTCGCCACGGAACTCCTGGACCCCTTCGCGCCGCAGTACGTGTTCGACGCGGTCGCCTGGGCCTGCCTGGGCGCGCGCACCACCGAAAGCCAGACGCACCGGGTCATGAGCAGCGCCGTGTCCGCCCCGATGGGCTTCAAGAACGGCACGGGCGGCGGCATCAAACTCGCCGTGGACGCCATCGTGGCCGCCGCAGCCCCGCACGCCTTCTTCACCGTCGATGACGACGGGCAGGCCTGCATCGTCCACACGCTCGGCAACCCCGACGGGCACGTCATCCTGCGCGGCGGCCGCGGCGGCCCCAACTACGCCCCGCAGTTCGTGAAGGAGGCCGCCAGTCTCATGACCGCCGCGGGCCTGACCCCGGCCGTGATGGTGGACTGCTCGCACGCCAACAGCGGCAGCGACCACACCCGCCAGAGCCTCGTGTGGCGCGACGTGCTGCACCAGCGCGCCGCCGGGCAGAGTGCCGTGCGCGGCCTGATGATCGAGAGCAACCTCCGCCCCGGCAAACAGGGCATCCCCAAGGACCTGGGCACCCTGGTGCCCGGCCTGAGCGTCACGGACGCCTGCGTCGGCTGGGACGAGACCGAGGCCCTGCTGCTCGAGGCGCACGCCGCGCTGGGCCAGCAGGCGGCGGGCCGCGAGACCGTCAGCGGCTGAGGTTCAGATCCGGCCAGGGAATGTCCGGCGTGCCCTTCGTCCAGGTTGAACGCCCGTCCTGAAAGTAGGTCAGGTTGGGGGTGTTCCCGTCCCTGGCCGGGTGCCGTTGACGGTCGGCGGGCATCACCGAGTACAGGTACGCCACGTCCATCTCCTGCCCGTCCTCCCGCCAGATCACGCTCCGCTGCTTCCCTCCCGGCCGCGTGTAGTCCAGGCCGTACACGGCCAGGGGTGTCCACTCGTTCATGGGCAGCGTCCGGGCCGAGCGGTGATGGTCACTCCGGATGTCCCGGACGGTCCAGGAGGTGCGGCCCCAGCTGGCCTGCACCCAGTCGAGGTTCTGCCGGGGCGGCAGCCCTGCCAGGCAGGTGGGCGATTCGCGGGAGGGGTTCCTCTCGGCGGGCCAGCGGAGGGCCGCGAACAGCGCCAGTCCGTCGCCGTGACACAGGCTGGCGTCCCAGGGGCTGCTCCCCAGCACGGCCCGCGCGAGCCGTACCCGGTTCGGGCCGTCGCCCGGCGCGGGAACCAGCCGGTGGGCGGACAAGGAAGAGCGCCCCTGCGTCTGCGTCAGCGGCGTCAGGGCCACGTACACCCACTCGGTGCGCGGGGGGACCCGCAGCGTGGCCGCCAGCATCTGACCACGGGGGGCGTCCGGGGTGGCGAGCACGTCTCGCAGGTCGTCGCTGCTCAGTTCCTGCGACCAGTTCCAGCTGGCCTCGCGCACGCCGGGCAGCGGGAGGGGCACGTGGGTCCAGACCCACCAGCCTCCGCCCCCGATCACCAGGGTGGCCAGCACGGTCCAGCCCAGCGCGGTGGTGAACACGTGCCCCAGCAGGGCGCGGTTGGTGCGCGCCGGGTGGCCCATGGCGGTCACGGCCAGATGCTCGGCCTCCTCGCGGCTGAAGCCCTCGGCTTCCAGTTGCCGCACCCGGTCGAGGAGGTGGGTGCGGAGTTCGGCGGCGACCTCCAGGCGTTCGTGGCGGGGCAGGCCGGTGGTGGCGCGGCGGATGTAACGGGAGACGCGGCTCACGCGAGTTCCGTTCGCCGGCTGATCAGGGCGTTCACGGCTGCCTGGAGTGTCTGCCACTCGCCGCGCCGCCGTTCCAGTTCCTGACCGCCACTGTCGGTCAGGGTGTACACCTTGCGGGGACTGCCGCCGCCGGGGGTGGGGTGCCACTGGCCCTCGATGAGTCCGGCGCGACTGAGGCGCAGCAGGGCGGGGTAGAGGGTGCCCTCGCTGAGTTCAAACAGGCCGCCGCTGCGGGTGCCGATGTGCTGCGCGAGTTCCAGCCCGTAGCGGGGCTGCTCCTGAAGGGCGGCGAGGATGACGAGGTCGATGGTGCCGGATTTGAGTGGGTTCAAGGAGGACCTCCGGAGCAATGCCTTGTGATGCAAGGCTTGCTGGGCAAATCATGCGACGGGCCGCCAGCCACGGCAAGCGAGAATGACCGGCAGCGAAATCCCCCACCCTGGCAGGCGTTCAGGGTGGGGGAGAGGTTCCGTTCAGGTCATACGGATTCCGTTTGTTTCGCCTACAATCCGGAACTTCACCGGATTGCCGACTCCACGTCCGGAACCCGTTTTGTTCCCACTCGCTCCGCTCGGACCCAGCGGGCTTTGCAGCCCATTCAATCGGAGTCCGTATCAGGGGTTCTGCACGAGCCTGAAGTCGCGGAAGCTCAGGCCGTAGCTGCTGCCGGGCGTGCCGACCGCACCGAGAATCTGGAGTTGCGCGGCGGGGTTCGTGACGGTCGGGGTGAAAGTGTACGTGAAGGTCTGCTCGGTGGCGCTCAGGGCGGCGGTCCTGTCGAGGTAGCGGGCGTAGCTGCCGCCGTTCTCGCCGACCACCACGGCGACCTCGCGGGCGTCGGTGGCCCTGCCCTTGAAGGTCAGGGTGTAGGACTTCCCGGCGGTCAGGGGCACGTCGGTCTGGTTCAGCTGGACGTGCCAGTTGTTGGCGGGGTCCACGTTCTTGACGTTCAGGGTGACGGTGCCGCCGCTGACGCTGGTGTTCAGGCGGTCGGGCACGTTGCTCCAGGTGCTCCAGTACGCGGTGCCGGGCACGCCCGCGATGCCGGGGTGGTTGGGACTGTCCTGCGTGAACGCGGCGTTGTACAGCAGGTTCCCGTCGGCGGCGGGTGGTCTGGCCCCGGCGGCGTTCCCGACGCGTTTGACGACCACGTTGTCGATCCAGACGGCGCCGGTCCCGGCGTTCCCCAGGTTGAATTCCAGGCGGGTGGCGGCGTCGGTGGTGGCTTTCATGTCGAAGGTGACGGTCCTGCGTTCCTTCGTGGTGCCCAGGGTCAGGGTCTGCTCGCCGGAGTACGCGGCGTAGCCCCGGTCCGGGCCGCCGCCGACCTTCAGCATCATGGGCCGCGCGGTCTGCGCCCAGGCGTCGAAACTCACCTCGTACTTCCCGCCGCTTTCCAGGTTCAGGCCGTCCTGCCGGACCTGTACGGCGTAGTTCACGGTGCCGGGGCTGGTGATGTCCACCTTCAGGGCCTTCCCGGCGGCCGCGTCGTTGCTCAGGGTGGCCTGCCCGTCGCTGCGGAACAGCGTCCAGTACGCGCTCTGGACCACGCCGTCCAGGCGGGGGGCGTCGCTGGTGACGCGCGGATCGGTGTCGGCCCAGTCGAAGGATTCGTTGTAGACGAGGTTGCCGTCCGGCTGGGCGGGGCGGGCCACGGCGGGCGTCCAGGGGTACTTCATGGTGGGGCGGGGGCCGGCGCTGGCGGTCTCGCCGTTCAGGCCGTACACGCGCACGTAATCCACGCGCATCTCGGCCGTGCCCGGGGTGCTGGCGTTCGGGTTGCCGTCGAAGTTGCCGCCCACCGCGAGGTTCAGCAGCAGGTGGAAGGGTTTGTCGAACGGGGCGGGCCAGGGGTGCAGGTCGGCGTCGCTGGTGGGCGGCGTGCCCCTGGCGCTCCACCAGCCGGTCTTCTCGCTGGTCAGTTTGCCGTCGATGAACCACTGGATCTTGCCGGGCGTCCACTCCACGGCGTAGGTGTGCCACTGGTCCATGGTGCCGCCGTTCGGGAAGTTCACGGTGGTGCCGGAGTACACGTTGTTCGGCCACTGCCCGCCGTAGTGCAGGGTCTGCGCGAGTTCCGTGGGTTTGCTGCCCCAGCCTTCGGCGATGTCGATCTCGCCGCTGGCGGCCCAGGTGCCGTAGGGGTTCGGTTCTTCCGGAAGCAGCCAGATGGCGGGCCACAGGCCCTTGCCGGCCGGGAATCTGGCGCGGATCTCGAACTTGCCGTAGGTGCGGCTGAACTTCCCGGCGGTGCGGATGCGGGCGGAGGTCCAGTCGAAGCTGGCGGGTTTGCCGTTGGCGGCGCCGGCGTACGCCTCGCGGCGGGCGGTGATGACCAGTTCACCGTTCTCGACGCGCAGGTTGGCGGGGCGGTCGGTGTAGTACTGGAGTTCGTTGTTGCCCCAGCCGCTCACGTACTCGCTGCCGGACATGAAGCCGTTGCCGGTCTGCGGGGTCCAGCGGGCGCTGCTGAGGCCGCTGCCGCTGAATTCTTCCTGCCAGACCGGGGTGGGGTCGCTGGCACCGGAGCGGGCGCAGCCGGCCAGCAGCGCGGCGCTCACGGCGAGGGTCAGGGCGGACGGCAGGCGGAATCGGGTCATGGCGGGGCTCCTTGAGAACGTGCCGTGAGGGTCGCCCCGCTGCGCGGCAGTGGGGGACGGTGGTGGGCGGGTGGCCCGTCGGGTTGCGCTGTCCCTCCGAGCCTAAGCCATTTCTGAAAGCGCTGTCAAGATGGGTGGAGGGGAGACTGCCGCCCCGGATCGCGGGTGAAGCCCGGCCCGAAACAGGCCCTGGCAGGGGCTTTCGTCGCGTTTCACGAAAGGCGTCCCTCTGAACAGGCCGGGGGAAACGGTTCCACGCCGGAACCCGCAAGAACCCCAATCTTGAAAGGCCTTTCAGACCGGGGAGGAACCGAACCATCAGAAACCATGACGGCCCCCGGCATTCCCGCCCACACATCCCCACCCGCCCACGCGCCACACTCGGACGCATGAGCCCCACCCCTGCCAAACGCCCTGGCGGCGGTCGCCCCCCCAGCCAGCGACCCAGTAAAATCTGCGCCCACTGCGGCCTGCCCTTCACGTGGCGCAAGAAATGGGAACGCGACTGGGATCAGGTCCTGTACTGCTCGGACCGCTGCCGCGCCGCCGCCAAACGGGACCGCCCGTGACCACCCCACCCGCTCCTGCCTACGGCCTCGTGTGCCTCACCGCCGGCCCCGAGGTGCGCTTCCGGACCATCACCCTCACCCGCTACCGCGCCCTGACCCCCACCGCCCGCGAGGGCACGCTGCTCGACCTGTACGCCGACAACATCACCCGGCTGCGCGCCGCCGCCGCCTTCTGCCAGGCGCGCGGCATCCGCCTGTACCGCCTGAGTTCCAGTCTGTTCCCCATGCTCGACCTCGCCGGGGACGACACGGGCGCCGCCGTCCTCACCCACCTCGCCCCGCAGCTGACCCGCGCCGGGCAGGCCTTCGCGGACGCCGGCATCCGCGTCCTGATGCACCCCGAGCAGTTCATCGTGCTGAACAGCGACCGCCCGGAAGTCCGCGAGAGCAGCCTGCGCGCCATCCGCGCCCACGCCCGCGTCATGGACGACCTGGGCCTGGGCCGCACCCCCTGGAACCTGCTGCTGCTGCACGGCGGCAAGGGCGGCCGCGCCGCCGAACTGCGCGCCCTGATCCCCGACCTGCCCGACCCGGTCCGCCTGCGCCTGGGCCTGGAAAACGACGAACGCGCCTACAGCCCCCGCGACCTGCTGCCGGTCTGCGAGGCCACCGGCACGCCCCTCGTGTTCGACGCGCACCACCACGTCATCCACGACCGCCTGCCCGACCAGGAACACCCCAGCGTCCGCCAGTGGGTCCTGAGCGCACGCCGCACCTGGACGCCCCCCGACTGGCAGGTCGTGCACCTGAGCAACGGCATCGACGGCCCCCAGGACCGCCGCCACAGCCACCTGATCACCCACCTGCCCAGCGCCTACCACGACGTGCCCTGGATCGAGGTCGAGGCCAAGGGCAAGGAAGAGGCCCTGGCCGCCCTGACCGCTCCCACCTGATACGGATTCCGTTTGTTTCGTTGACAGATCGGAACACCACCGATCTGCCAACTCCACGTCCGGAGGGGCGTTTCTCTCCTGCTCGCTCTGCAGCGCAGCTCTACGAGTCCGCTCGGATTGAATGGGCTGCAAAGGCCATTCAATCCGAGTCCGTATGACAGGCCCCCGCCCCGCACACCCCACAGAAGCCCCGCCCCGCACGCGCTACGCTGCGGGGCGTGAATGTTGTCGTGTTCGACCTTGAAACCACGGGCCTCTCACCGGAACGGGACGGCATCGTGGAAATCGGCGCGGTGCGGATCGTGGACGGTCAGGTGCAGGAACACCTGAAGTACGAGACGCTGGTGCGCCCCACCACCCCGGACGGGCAGACCCTGATGATCCCCTGGCGGGCCGAGCAGGTCCACGGCATCAGCAACGCGATGGTCCGCGCCGCCCCCACCATCGCGGAGGTCCTGCCGGAATTCATCGAGTACGTGAACGGCTGGCCGGTCGTGGCGCACAACATCGGCTTCGACGGCGGGTTCATGCGCGCCAACGCCCAGCGGTACGGCCTGACGTGGGCGCCAGCCAGCGAGCACTGCACGGTGCAGCTCTCCCGCCGCGCCTTCCCGAAGGAACGCGCGCACAACCTGACGGTCCTGGCCGACCGCCTGGGCCTGAACTTCGCGCCCGGCGGCCGCCACCGCTCGTTCGGTGACGTGCAGGTGACCGCGCAGGCCTACCTGCGCCTGATGGAACTGATCAACGTGCGGGCGTGAAAGGAGGCAGCAGGCAGGAGGCAGTGGGAACGGCCCTCACGGCCCTCTTCCCGCTGCCGCCCTTATACGGATTCCGTTTGTTTCGTTACCCGGGACAGCACCGGGTTGCCAGCTCCACGTCCGGAACCCGTTTCTCTCCTGCTCTGCGGAGCAGCTCTCCGAGTCGCATCCGCTCGGATTGAACGGTCTTGGCAGCCCATTCAATCGGAGTCCGTATTACTTTTTAGCGGCGGTCGTGCCGGGGCGCGGGACCAGCACCAGGGCGTTGGGAACGCTGCGGCTCCAGACGGTGTTCAGGTACCCGCCCAGGTCGGCGTACCCGCCCGTGACGTACGCCGTGGCGCTGCTGCCACTGTCGAGCCGCACGGCGTCCCGCAGGCCCGCGCCGGCCAGCGCCGCCGCGAAGGTCTCGGGACTGCCGTGTTCCAGGAACGCGATGGTGGGCTTCCCGCCCAGCGTCCCGAACGCCACCTGCCGGGTGGGCCGCCAGATGCTGGCGCTGGTGTTGAACCCCTCGCGGGCCGGGTCGAGCACGACCTTGCCGCCCTGCAGCAGCAGCGGCCCGGCGCTCAGGGCGTCCACCGCGCCGTCCCAGGGGGCGTCCGCGGCGCGCCAGTTCAGGCTGACCGTCAGGGGCGACCCGGCCGAGCGTGGCAGCTGCGGGTAGCGGGCCGGATCGAAGGTGAAACTGAGCGTTCCGGGGGGCGGCGTGACCGGGCCGCTCAGGGCCCGCAGCACCGTCCCGCGTCCCGGCGCGGCGTACAGCGTGGTCAGGCCGTCCGCGCCGACGCTGCTGCGCCCGTCCCCGACGAAGGCGGTCAGCAGGTCCGGGGCGGCCTTGGCCCGCACGCTGTTCACCGTGACGCTGTACGCCGCGCCGCCCGCGTCCGCGCCGCTCAGCACGTAGCGGGGGCGGGGGTAGCCGAACAGCGTGTCGCCCTGCGCGGTGAATCCCAGCGTCGCCCGTCTCTCCAGGCTGCCGGCCGTCATCAGGCCGCCCGTGGCGACGAGATCCACCGGGAGGCTGCTGGCCGGATCAAAGTACCCGCCGTTCACGCCGGCCACGCCGCCCACCGACCGCACGAGGTCGGCCACGCCGCTCGTCCGGCCGGCCGGGGCGCTCACCACCCGCGGCTGGTACAGCGCCGGATCGAAGCTCAGCAGGTGCAGCCGCCCCTGCTGCCGGTACGTGACACCGTCCGGCAGGGCGTCCGGGTTGATGGGTGGCGGGACGCTGGTGTCGGTGTAGGTGGTCGTATCGATGACGACGCGCGCCGGGTTGTCCAGCGTGAAGAGCTCGCTGCGGCCCCCGCCGGTGCCCAGGTGAACGGCCGCGCCGGTCGCGGTGGGCTGCACCGTCAACTGATCGCCGGACTCCAGTTTCTGCGTGACCGGGCTGGCACTCACGCCGGGCAGCGTGACGAGCAACCCGGCAGCTTCCCGCGTCACCGTGAAGGGCGTGAGCCGGGCGTCCGCCACGCCGAGTTCCAGCACGACGCGCTGCACCTCGACCGTGCGGTGCAGCGTGCGGCTCACGCGGACCGTGCCGAGGGTCGCGACCGGCGTGAAGGCCGGAGTATTCGGGGCCGTGGGAGCCGGCAGGGTGGGCGTGGCGGGGGTGGTTGCGGCCGGGGTGGGCGTTCCCACGCCCCCCGCGACGGCCGGGGAGGGCGGCAGGGTCTCCGACGGGACCTGCGCCGGCAGCGCGAAGTCCAGCAGGTCCGGGGCGTCCGCCGTGACGGTCACGCCCAGCGCCGTCAGCGCCTGCAGCGGCACGAACAGGCTGCCGCCCGCCAGTTCCGGGACGGGCAGCCGGGTGCTCAGCGTGAAGCCCACCGCCCGCCACCCGGTCTGGGGCGAGAACCGCAGTTCCCGTGTCAGCTGGTTGCGGGTCAGTTGCAGGCGCAGGTCCTGCGGGTCGTTGCGGACCGCCACGCCCAGGCGCGGGAGGGTCCACACGGCGAGCGCCTCGCCGCCCGCGAACTGCCGGGAATCCAGCGCGGCGCTCTGCCGCACCCCACCAATCGCAACCGGGCGGGCCGACGCCGCCCCGCCCAGCGTGCCGCCCAGCAGGGCGCTCAGCAGCAGCAGGCGCGGACCCCGACCGGCCTGCCAGGGGAACGGCCGTGCTGAACGACGAAAAAGAACGGAACGGCGCAGACTCACGCGGGCGAGTGTAACGCCGCGGGGCGGGGCGGCGGGTGAGCGGCCCGTCAGGTTCCGGTGCGGCCGGGCCGTCCGGCGCGGAGTTTCTCACGCGGCCCCGCAGGTCCGTCAGGCTCTTGTGTGAAAGGCTTCCTATACTGACGTCCTATGATTGAACCTTCACTGGCGCTGTACGGCGACGCCTTCGAGCGCGTGGATCAACTGATTCAGGACCTGCTGGAAACCACGGGCGTCCGCTACGGCCTGCTGGTCGACCGTAAGGGTTTCGTCCTGTCGCACAAGGAGGCGCTGTGGGCGCCGCGTCCGCCCGCGCTGGACAGCGTCGCCACGCTGGTCGCCAGCAACGCCGCCGCGACCGCCGCGCTGGCGAACATGCTGGGCGAACGCACCTTCAGCGAACAGATCCACCAGGGCGAGAACGGCACCCTGTACGTCGAATCGGTCGGTACCGACTCGCTGCTCACGCTGATCTTCGACGCCAGCGTCCCGCTGGGCAAGGTGAAGGTGTACGCCAAGAAGAGCATTACGCAGATCGCCGCGATCCTCGAGGAACTCAAGGACATCCCCCCGGTGCAGCTCGGTGAGGACTTCAGTCAGGGCGCGAACGCGCTGCTCGACGATCTGCTCGGCTGACCCCCGCGTTCCTTCCACCTGAGGCTGAACCACCTGCGCCCCCCACCCTGACCCGGCGTCACAGGAGAATCCGTCCATGAGCACCATCAACTTCGCTGCCCGCGAAATCAACTGCAAGATCGTGTACTACGGCCCCGGCATGAGCGGCAAGACCACCAACCTCAAGCACGTCTTCTCCAAGGTGCCCGGCCACCTGCGCGGCGAGATGGTCTCGCTGGCCACCGAGGACGAACGCACGCTGTTCTTCGACTTCCTGCCCCTGGACCTGGGCACCGTGCAGGGCTTCAAGACCCGCTTCCACCTGTACACCGTGCCGGGGCAGGTGTTCTACAACGCCAGCCGCAAACTGATCCTGCGTGGCGTGGACGGCATCGTGTTCGTCGCCGACAGCGCCCCCAACCGCCTGCGCGCCAACGCCGAGAGCATGCGTAACCTGCGCGAGAACCTCCAGGAGCACGGCATTGACGTGCGGGACGTGCCGATCGTGCTGCAGGTGAACAAGCGCGACCTGCCCGACGCGCTGCCCACCGACATGATCCGCTCCGTGATCGACCCCAAGGGCGAACTGCAGATGTTCGAGGCGATGTCCGACAAGGGCGTCGGCGTGTTCGAGACCCTCAAGACCGTCAGCCGCCTCGTGCTGGAACGCCTCTCCCAGAACAAGTAGTTCCCTCAACGGAACAATCGGAGTCCGTATCATACGGACTCCGATTGAATGGGCTGCAAAGCCCGTTCAATCCGAGCGAAGCGAGTGGGAGCTTGGCGGGTTCCGGACGTGGAGTCGGCAATCCGGTGAAGTTCCGGATTGTAGGCGAAACAAACGGAATCCGTATCAGGGGGCGGGCAGCGGAGGGAACTCCCCGCTGCCCGCCCTCTGAGCCACGCCCCCTTCAGTCGGCGCTGAGGGGCAGGGCGTCCGGACTGTCTTCCGGCAGGTGGCGGCGCACCTCACGCATGGCGGAGTGAATGACTGCCAGGGCCAGACTCATGGTGAGCATGCTGGAAAAGCCGTAACTGACGAGCGGCAGGGGCACGCCGGTGACCGGGAACACGCCGGCGGCCACGCACAGGTTCACGAAGGCCTGCCCGACGATCATGAACATCGCGCCGATGGCGAGGATGCTGGCGCCGTGAATTTCGGGGGTCATGGGACGCACGCGGCTGGCGAGGTGCGCGACTTCCAGTGCGGTCGCCACGATCAGCCAGTACGCGAACATCAGCATGGCGACGCCCAGCAGCCCGGACGTGAACCCGACCGACGCGACGATCATGTCGGTGTACTCCGCGAAGTACTGGTAACGCGGGCCGTCCGGCCCCAGGCCCCACAGGCCCCCGAAGTTCAGGTCCCGGTGCGCCAGCCCGATCTGGTCCAGGCCGATGCTGGGCGTGTCGCCGCGCGAGGCGTGTCCCGTCCAGCGTTCCATGATGTACGGATGCTGTTCCAGGTACAGGCCGCCCACCGGGATGGCCAGCAGGCCCAGCGCCAGCAGGAAGCCGCTGATGTTGCTGATCCGCACCCCGGCGGCGTACATCAGGATGATGCCCAGCCCGAACATCAGGACGCTGGTGCCCAGGTCCGGTTCGATGAACACCAGTCCGGTCGTCACGACGATCATCAGGGTCGCGCTGATCAGTTTGTTCTGCACGCCCCGCCGCGCGAAGAACGACGCGAGCATCAGCACCAGCCCCAGCTTGCCCAGCTCGGACGGCTGGAAGCGCAGCGGGCCGAAATCCAGCCAGCGTTTCGTTCCCGCACTCTCGGCGGTGCCCACCCCGATGAACGGCACGAGGGCCAGCAGCAGCAGCGTGAACCCCCAGAACCACGGACCCAGTTTCAGGAACGCGCGCGGCCGCAGGCGGGCCAGCAGCACCGTGAGCAGCAGCGCGATGACGGCCTTGCCACCGTGATCCACGATCTTCTCGGGTTCGGCGGCCGCGATGCCCAGCAGGCCCAGGCTCATCAGCATGATCTGCGCGATCAGCAGTTGCACGCTCACGCGCGTTCCTCCGCCAGGGCCTGCGCGGCGCGGCGGAAGCTGTCACCCCGCTCGCGGTAATCCCGGAACTGGTCGAAGCTCGTGCCGACCGGGGCGAGCAGCACCGTCCCGCAGGCAGCCGCGCCCTGCTCCGTCAGGGCCTCCAGGCCCGCCCGCGCGGCGTGACGCATGGACTCGTCACCGGTCGCGCCCGGCACGACCCGGTAGGGGAGCCCCAGTTCGCGGGCCAGGGTCTCGCCGTCCTCCCCGAACGCGATGACCTGCGCGACCCGCCCGGCCGCCGCCGCGCGCAGCGGCGCGAGGTCCGCGCCCTTGTCGCGGCCGCCCACCAGCCACGCGACCGGCGGCGCGGCCCGCTCCAGCGCCGCCTGCACCGCCAGGGTGCGCGTGGCGATGGAGTCCTCGATGAAGCGCACGCCGCCCACGCGGGCGACCGTCTCGAAACGGCCCTTCACGGGTGCGGCCGTCGCCAGTGCGCCGGCCAGCGCCGCCGCGTCCACCGGGCGGCCCAGGTGCCGCAGCAGCGCCTCGGCCGCCAGGATGGCCGCCGCCGCGTTCGCCGGGTGAATGCCCTCGGGCAGCGCGGCGGCGTCCAGCACGGGCGTCCCGTCGGCCAGCGCCAGCCGCGCGGGCGTGAACGTGACCACCTGCGCCCGCGTGGGCACCGTCAGGTCTGCCGGGACGATCAGCACGTCCCCGGCCTGCTGCGCCGCCGTGATGTTCAACTTGGCCGCGTGGTACGCCCCGACCGTGCCGTGCCGGTCGATGTGATCCACGCCCAGGTTCGTGATGACCGCCACCGGCAGCCGCAGGCCCGGCACCCGCTCCAGCTGGAAGGAACTGAGTTCCACGACCGCCACCTCCGCCGAGTCCACCACGTCCAGCAGCGGCGGGTCGATGTTCCCGCCCTCGCGGGCGTTCAGGCCGCACGCACGCAGCAGGTGCGCGACCAGGACCGTCGTGCTGCCCTTGCCGGCCGTGCCGGTCACGCCCACCATCGGCAGGGCGGGCCGCCGCCGCGCCGCCAGGGACACCTCCCCGATCACCTCGGCCCCCGCCGCCCGCAGCGCCGTCAGGTCCGGGTGGTCGATGGGCACGCCCGGCGCGGCCACCACCGTCCGGTAGGGGCGGGTCACGTCGCCCTGCGCCCAGCCGAGTTCCTGCATCAGGGCGAGGTCCTCTGCCGCGGGGCGTGCGTCCAGCCACTCGCCGCGCACGCCCTCCCGCGCCAGGAACCGCGCCGCGCCGCGCCCACTCCGTCCCAACCCGTACACCAGCACCCCGTCAAGCTTCACGCCACCCACCATAGAACAGGGCCGCGCCCTTGTGTTCTGCGGTGACCGCGGGGGACAATCACAGGGACCCGCCCCGCCCGGAGGTACGTCCCGATGCCGATCCGACCCGCCCTGCGACCTGCCCTGCTGTCCGCCCTGCTGCCCGGCGCCGCGCTGGCCGGAGGAACCGCCCCGCCGCCCGCCGCGTGGACGCCCCCCACCCTGACCACCCCGGTACGGGAGGTCGCGGTGGCCGCCGCGCCCGACGGCACGGTCTTCCTGGCCGCCCTGAGCGACAGCGGCCGGTTCAGCAGCGGCCGGGGCACCTTCACCGCCCGCACGCTGCGCGCCTGGCAGGCCGCGCCCGGCGCGCCCTGGACGGCGCTGCCCCGCCAGGACGGCGCGGCGGTGGGCGGCCCGCTCGGCCTGAACGACCGCCATCCCCGCGCCGCCGCGAACCTGAACCTCAGCGCCGACCGGCACGGCCGCGCCGTCCTGGTCTGGAACGAGAACTACGGCGATAACGACATCGTGCAGCTGCGCGCCCTGCGGCCCGGCGGCTGGACCGACTGGCCCGAGCGTTACCTCGGCGACGACCTGCCCTACGCCGCCCGCACCCGCGCCGTCGCCGCCTGGCAGGGCGAGGTGATCCTCGCCTGGGGGGAATTCCTGCGCAGGCCCGACGGCAGCCGGCTCACCGTGCGCCGCTGGAACGACGCGGCCCGCAGCTGGGTGCGCGGGCCCGCCTTCAACGACCCGCGTGCCTACGCCCGCACGCCCGCGCTGGCCCTCACCCGCGCCGGGCAGCCGGTCGTCGCGTGGCTGCAGGGCGACGTGACCGCCAGCCGCGTCCTCGCCGCCCGCTGGGACGGCCGGGCGTGGCAGCCGCTCGGCGGGCCGTTGAACCGCCACCCGCCCGGTTACCTGGCCGCCACCCGCCTCGTCCTGGACGGCCAGGACCGGCCCATCGCCGCGTGGCTTGAGGACCACGCCGGCCAGGACACCCTGTACGCCGCCCGCTGGGACCGACACCGCTGGCAGGCTATGGGCGGCCCGGTCAGCGCCGCCTTCGCCTCGGCCCCCACCCTGAGCACCGACCCCGCCGGGCACGCCGTCCTCGCCTGGGTGCAGGAACGCGGCGGCCGGGGGCAGGTGCACGCCGCCCGCTGGACCGGCAGGCACTGGCAGGCGCTGGGCATGCAGAACCGCGATCCGCGCCGCGACGCCCGCAGCCCCAGCGTCACCACCGACAACGCCGGACGCACCACCCTCGCCTGGAGGGAAGACGTGTCCGGCGTCTATCAGATTCAGCTGCGGCAGTTCTGATACGGACTCCGATTGAATGGGCTGCAAAGCCCGCTGGGTCCGAGCGAAGCGAGTGGGAGCAACACGGGTTCCGGACGTGGAGCCGGCAATCCGGTGAAGGTGCGGATTGTTGGCGAAACAAACGGAATCCGTATGACCCTGGGCTGCCCAGCGCCTTACGCTCCGGCGGCCTCTGCGGCTTCCGGCTGGGCTGCCACTTCCGGTTCGCGTGCGGGGGGCGGCGTGACTGTCAGGCCCGCCTCGGTCTGCGCCCACGCCATGAAGGCATTCAGGCCCCGGCGGAACATCACCGGGCGTTTCTCGCGCTTGCCCAGCTTGCGGGGCTTGCCGGTCTTCTCGTTGATCTGCGCCGGCAGTTCCGGCACCAGCGCCCAGTTCACGTTCATGGGCTGGAACCCCTTCGGGTTTGCGCTCGCGAGGTAACGGGTCAGGCCGCCCAGCATGCTCTCGGCGGGCGGCGTGAGGGGTTCGAGGCCCAGCGCGAGGCGCGCCGCGTTCGTCCCGGCCAGCCAGCCGGTCGCCGCCGATTCCAGGTAGCCTTCCGTGCCCGCCAGGACGCCCGCCACCAGCTTGGTGGGGTCGGCCTTCAGCTGCAGCGTGGATTCCAGCACCAGCGGCGCGTTCAGGTACGTGTTGCGGTGCATCACGCCGTACCGGACGATCTCCGCGTTCCCCAGGCCCGGAATCAGGTTCACGACCGCCTTCTGATCCCCCCACTTCAGGCCCGTCTGGAAGCCCACCAGCGACCACATGCGGCCCTCGCGGTCCTCCTGACGCAGCTGCGCCACCGCGTACGGCCAGCGCCCGGTCCTCGGATCGTCCAGACCCTTGGGCGACATCGGCCCGAAGCGCGGCGTGTCGATCCCGCGCCGGGCGATCTCCTCGATGGGCATGCAGCCCTCGAAGAACTCCAGCTTCTCCCAGTCGTGCGGCGTGTGACTGCGTGCCTGCTCGAGCGCCCCGAAGAACGCCAGGTACTCGTCCTTCGTGAACGGGCAGTTGATGTAATCCGCGCTCTGGTCGTAGCGCCCCGCCCGCCACGCCACGTCCATATCGATGGAGTCGAACGCGATCACGGGCGCCGCCGCGTCATAGAAGCTCAGGCGCTCGCTGCCGGTCACCCTGGCCATGTCCGCCGCCAGCGCGTCCGACGTCAGCGGCCCCGACGCGATCACCGCGATGCCCTCCGGCACGGCCGTGACCTCCTCGCCGCGCACCTCGATCAGCGGATGCTCCCGCACCGCGCGCGTCACCCGCTCGCTGAACTCGTCGCGCTCGACCGCCAGCGCGTTCCCGGCGGGCAGTTTGGAGGCGTCCGCCGCGCCCACGATCGCGCCCCCCACGCTGCGCAGCTCGGCCTGAAGCAGGCCCTTGCTCTGCAGCTCACCCTCGCCGCCCAGCGAGTTGCTGCACACCAGTTCCGCGAAATTCCCGCTGCGGTGCGCCGGGGTCATCTTCACGGGCCGCATCTCATAGAGGCGCACCCGCACGCCCAGCCGCGCCGCCGCCAGGGCCGCCTCGGACCCCGCCAGTCCCGCACCAATCACCGTGATCATTCGCTCGCTCATCAACCGGGCAGTGTACGGGAAGCGCCCACGGGGAAGTGTGGCCCCGAGCGGGGCATCATGGAAGCTGTGCGTGAGTTTGAACAGGTGGGTGCCGCGCCTGACATGACAGGGGCTGTCCTCGACGAGCTGATCGCTCAGGAGGTCAGCGACCGCCACGGGCCTCCGGAACTGTCTGTCATCTGGTTGCAGGTGTCCGGACGGTGGTGGCGGGTGTTCACCGAAGGTCCGACGCTTCACGGGCACGCCGCCTGACCTGACCCTTTTCAACCCTGGGAGACAGAGGAACTTCGATTCACCTTCCGCGACCTGGGAACCGAGCTGGATGTCAGGGGCCAGAGACTCGCAGGATGCGTGCGTGGGTGTGATACGGACTCCGATTGAATGGGCTGTAAAGCCCGCTGGGTCCGAGCGAAGCGAGTGGAAGAAAAACGGGTTCCGGACGTGGAGCCGGCAATCCGGTGAAGTTCCGGATTGTTGGCGAAACAAACGGAATCCGCATGACCGGGAGTCGCCACTGGTATCCATTCAACTGCAGGATGGGCGCACCATGACGTTCCTCCGCAATGGCCGAGCGGCGGATTCCATCGAAATGGTGCGCTGGGTAGAATTGTTCTGAGCTTCAGCGTTCCGGCGTGCCGCCCAGCGCGGCCTTCACGCGCGACAGGCCCTCGTAGACCAGAATCCGCACGGCCCACAGGCGGTCGCTGGGCTGGCCGAGCGTCTGATCGAAGCGCCATTCCTGCGCAGGTACGCTGACCACGTTCACGCCATACGAGCGGAACAGGGCGGCGGCGCGGCGGCTGTGACTGGGGCTGGTGACCAGCAGCACGGTCGTCCAGCCGCGCGTGCGGGCCAGGTCACGCACGCGGGCGGCCTCGTCGCGGGTGGTGGTGACGCTGGGCAGCGTGACCAGGGTGGGGCCGCCCGGTCCGTACAGCGCGCGGGTCAGTTCGGTTTCCAGCACGCTCATCTTCGGGCAGTCGCGCGGCCCGATCAGGCCGGACTGCTCGGAGACGGTCACGACCGGCGCGTACCCGGCCTGCCAGAGGGTCAGGGCGCCGGTCAGGCGGGCGACGGCGCTGGCTTCCAGTTCGCGGCTGCCGCAGTGGACGCCCGCGCCGAGCGCCACGATCGCGTCCGCCTTCACGGGCGGCTGATCCAGCGTCAGGGCGCCCAGCGGGCCGCGCAGGACGGGGGTCAGCAGGCAGGCGGCCAGCGTCAGGGCCAGCGCACCCGCTCCCACATTCAGCGTCCAGCGGGCCGCGCGGAAGGCGCCGGCCACCCCGCCCACCGCGATCAGGGTCAGCAGCAGGCCAGCCGGGGCGCGGACGTCGCCCAGGAACGCCGCCAGCACGGCCAGCGCCGCGCCCACCGCCGCGCCCCCCGCCACGCCCCTGATCTGTTCATTGCGTTCCAGTGCCGTCATTGCCCGGCAGTGTACCCGGCGCAGGACACTTCCCCCTGCCGTTCCAGGCGCGGCGCTGCCTATACTCGCGGGCATGGTGCGCCGCCTTGTCCTGCCCCTGCTGGTCGTTCTCGCTGCCGTGCTGGGCGGCCTGCTGCTGTGGCCGCGCCTGGGCGGCCCGGCCGAGGGCAGCACCGAGGTGCGCTTCGTGCGTGAGATGATCCAGCACCACGCGCAGGCCGTGGACATGGCCACCCGCGTCCGCGAGCGCAGCAGCGACCCGGACGTGCGGCTGCTGGCGCTGGACATCATGCTCTCGCAGCAGGAGCAGATCGGGCAGATGCGCGGCTGGCTGACCCTCTGGCAGCGCCCGTGGGCCGGGGCGGGCATGAGCGCCGAGCACGCCCGCAGGATGGGCATGGCCACGCAGGCGCAGGTCGAGAACCTCAGTGTCCTGAAGGGCCGCGCCGCCGACGTGGGATTCCTGCAGCTCATGATCCGCCACCACCAGGGTGCGCTGAGCATGGTCACCCCGGCCCTGAAGTCCGGCGTGCGCCCGGAAGTGCAGGCCCTGGCCCGTCAGATTCAGGCCACCCAGTCGGCCGAGGTGAAGCTCATGACCGACCTTCTCCGGGACAGGGGGGCCCGGCCGCTGCCGGCCCCGACCGGCCATCATGGCGGCATGGACGGCATGGATCACTGATACGGACTCCGGTTGAATGGCTTGCAAAGCCGTTCAATCCGAGCGGATGCGACTCGGAGAGCTGCTCCGCAGAGAAGGAGCTGGGCGCCCCTCCGGACGTGGAATTGACAGATCGGTGGTGTTCCGATCTGTGAACGAAACAAACGGCAGTCCGTATGACCCGGCGTTACCAGCTGTCCTCGTCCCAGGTGTCGGCCCTGGCGTCGCGGCGGGCCTTGCGGCGGGCGTCCTTGCCGGTCTTCTTCTTCGGGCGGGGCGGCAGGGTCAGTTCATAGGGCCGCTCCGGATTGCAGGGGGCCGGGTGTTCGCCCAGCGACTCGCCGGGGTCGCTGCGGATGTTCCCGGCGACGTGCAGGTGCCGCTCGCCGCAGTACGGACAGGCGTCCACCACCCAGAACATCACGCGGGTGCCGGGCATGTCGCGCAGGGTCACGAAGGCCTGCTGGGGGGTGCGTCGGTCCTTCTTGGCCATGCGGCGCAGCCTACCGCCCACCCCGGCGGCAGTCTGTGGCGGGCATGGCGTTCCGGGTGCGGGGTCATACGGACTGCCGTCTGTTTCGTTGGCAACCCGGTGCTGTCCCGGGTGGTGAACGCCACGCCCGTCAGGCCGTCCCGCTCCTGCTCTGCGGGGCCCGGGTCCGTATCAGACTTCCTCGTCCCCGTCTTTCATGTACGTGACGACGCTGCGGCAGTGTTTCAGGCCGGCGCGGGCGTACAGGGCGCGGGCGGGTTTCATGTGGTCGTGCGCACGGACGCGCAGGGTGCGGATTTCCGGGTGGGTGTCGGCCTCGGCGGCGGCGAGGGCCAGCAGGGTCAGGCCCAGGCCCTGGCCGCGCTCGGCCGGGTGGACAGCCACGTAGGTCACGTCGGCGCGGGCCTCCTCGGCGCAGAATTCCAGTTCCGCGAAGCCCAGGGGTTGCTCGCCGCGCAGCAGGGCGATCAGGCGCACGTCGCCGTGCGAGAAGTGATCGTCGAACTGTTCGGGGGTCCAGTCGAGCCGGCCGGCCCAGGCGTCCTCGCTGCTGCGGTACAGCTCGCGGTACGTCTCGAAGGGCAGGCGGCGCGTGATGCGCGTCCCGGCCGGCGCGCAGGCGTGCGGGGTCAGCAGGGACAGCGGGCCGCTGTAGAAGTCCGTGGTGTGCATCGCCGCGAACCCCGCCGCTTCCAGCGCGTCCCGGACGGGCGTGTTGTCGCGCGCACTGAAGGCGTACACGGGCAGACCGTCAGCGTGCGCCAGGGCGCGGCGCAGCAGGGCCGGCAGGTGCCCGCCGTCACTGACCGGTCCTTCCAGCACCAGTCCGTCCCGGAAGGGGGACAGCGCGCAGTAGGCGCGCACGCCCTCGTCGTCGGTATCCACGAGGCAGGTGCTGTCCTCGCACTCCAGTTGCAGTTCACGGGGGTCGCGGGCGTCCGGGGAGAACACCTCGCGTTCCGGGGCGTCGTCCATCCAGTTCAGGAGCGCGAGGACGTCCGGGACATCGGTGGGCAGCATGGGTCGGATCATGGGAACCTCCGGAAACGGTGGCTGGGCGCTCGTCCGGCAGGAGGGGACGTGCTCAGCGGGGAAACGGCAGGACCAGGGCGACGGAGTTGACGGAACGCTGACCTTCAGCCTAGTCAGCGGCGCGGCCCGCTGTCTGCCGTGCGCTTCACCCCGCGCCCCGGCCCCCCCGTGCTATGCTCGGCGTATGCCCTGAACAGGGTACGCCGCCTGCCTCCCCACAGACACGAAGCCGTGTTTGAGGGGCGTTTTCCTTTTGAGCCGGGGCGCACCGCGAGCGCACCGCCCCGGCCCCGCCGGGGAAGCGACCGGGCAGCCCGGCATCATCCCGGAGGTGTTCGCCGTGACGAAACAGTCCAGCAGACCGGGCGGGAACCCCCCGCCCCGCGCCGCCCGCCCCGCCCCGACCAACGGCCCGCAGACGGGCATGGACCTGCTGGTCCTGCGGGCGCAGCTGGCCCGCGCCGAGAAGGCCGCCCGGCGCGCGCAGCACGCGCCGCCCCCGGTGCGGGCCGCGCCGCAGGCGCCGGTCAAGCCGCAGCGCGAGGCGGACCTGGCGGGCGTCAGTACCGACGAGTTCAGCCTGAGCCGCGCGCACGCCCGGTTGCGTGAAGCCGTGTACGACGGCCGTTACCACCTGTGCGACCACGCCATCGGGCACGCCCGCGCCGAGGGGTTCCTGGAGCACGACGTCATGAACGTCCTCCTGACCGGCCGGGTGCGGGCCGTGTACACCGAGGACCGCCGCTGGCTGGTCTGCGGGTACTTCGAGGCGTGCGGCGTGAAACTCCCGCTGCACGTGGTCGCCGAGCACGCCCGCGACGGGTTCGTGGACATCGTGACGGCGTTCGTGCCCAAGCAGCCGCACCACATCATCAGTCGGGCGCGGCTGGCCGTGATGCTCCGCTACGACGATCAGACCATCCGCGCCCGCACCGCGCACGCCGGGAACCGCGTCGGGCACCGCGGCAAGGGCCGCTGGAAGAAGAGCGCCTGACGGCCCGGCCTGTCTGCGGCCCTCAGTGGCGGAAGTGGCGGCTGCCCGTGAACACCATGCTGATGCCCAGTTCGTTGCACGCGGCGATCACTTCGGGGTCGCGTTTGGCGCCGCCGGGTTGCAGGATGGCCGTCACGCCCACGCTCGCGGCGAGGCGCACCACGTCGTCGAAGGGGAAGAACGCCTCGCTGGTCAGCACGGCGCCCTGTGCGCGCTCGCCGGCGTTCGCCACGGCCCGCTCGGCCGCCCAGATGCGGCTGACCGCCCCGGCGCCCAGGCCGACCGTCACGCCGCCGCGTGCCAGGACCACGGCGTTGCTGCGGGCGTTCTTCACGACCGCCCACGCGAAGCGCAGGTCGTGCCACTCCTGATCGGTGGGCTGCCGGGCCGTGACGACTTCCGGGCACAGGTCGTCCCAGGGGCGGGCGTCGCGTTCCTGCACGGCGAACCCGCCGGTCAGGGGGCGCACGTCCAGCACGCTCACGCCCTGCGGCGCGGCGGCCACCAGCACCCGCAGGTCCGGTTTCTTCTCCGCGAACCACGCGGCGGCCTCGGGCGTCACCTCGGGGGCGATCAGCACTTCCAGGAAGGTGCCGCGCGTCGCCTGCGCCGCCTCCAGCGTCACGGGCGCACTGACGGCGACCACGCCGCCGAACACGCTGAGGGTGTCAGCGTCACGGGCGCGTTCCCAGGCGGTCTTCACGTCGTCCGCGACGGCCACGCCGCAGGGGTTGGCGTGCTTGACGGCCACGCACACCGCCACCGGGTCGCCGTGCTGCGCCTGCGTCTCCTGCGCCGCGAGTTCCTGGCACAGTGCCCACGCGGCGTCCGCGTCGGCGTAGTTGTTGAAGCTCATGGGTTTGCCCGCCACGACCTGCGCGTCGATGACCGGCCCGACCGCGCCGCCCAGACGGTAGATCGCGCCCGGCTGGTGCGGGTTCTCGCCGTAGCGGACCTCGGCGGCCCGGCTGAGGTTCAGCGTCAGCGTGCCGGGCAGCGCGGTGGGCAGCTCGTCGCTGCGGCCTTCCAGGTACGCGGTGATGGCGGCGTCGTACTCGCTGGTGTGCCGGTACGCCTTGGCGGCCAGCCGCTGCCGGTCGGCGGCGCTCACGTCGTCCTGAAGCGCCACGGTGTAATCGGCGGGGTCCACGAGGACGAGCACGTCCGCGTGGTTCTTCGCGGCCGAGCGGATCATGGCCGGCCCGCCGATGTCGATGTTCTCGACGGCCTCGTCGAACGCCGCGCCGCGCGCCACCGTCTCCCGGAAGGGGTACAGGTTCACGCACACCAGATCGATGGTGCCGATCCCGTGCGCGTCCAGCTGCCCCAGGTGACCGGGTTCACGCCGCGCCAGAATCCCGCCGTGCACGGCCGGGTGCAGCGTCTTCACGCGGCCGTCCAGCATCTCCGGGAAGCCCGTCACGTCACTCACCTGCCGCGCCGTGACGCCCGCCGCGACGATGCTGGCGTAGGTGCCGCCGGTACTCAGGATCTCCCAGCCGCGCGCCTCGAGCTGCCGCGCGAACTCCACCACGCCCGTCTTGTCACTGACCGAGATCAGCGCCCGTTTCCGGCCCTGCGCACCGCCCTGCCCGCCTTCTTGTTGCGTCATGTTCCTTCCTCCCAGAACCAGAAAACGCGAACGGTTCCCACCGACAGGGAGCCGTTCGACCCAGGCGCGCGATCCCTGAAACTTCCGGAGGCTCCCCCGTGGTCAGCCCACGTTCAGCGCCAGTCGCCCCCGCACTCGCCGCAGCATACCGGGTTCACCCCCGGCGGGGTCCGGCAGACGCAGACAGGGCGCGCCGGGTGGGGTTGCGTCTCGCGTCCGGCGCGGCGCGGCTACACTGAAGATGCTGGCCGCCCCGCCGTGAATGGCCCTCCCGGACGCCCTCTCCTCCCCGGCCTGTCGGCTGCCTGACCGGAGACTCTCTTGCCTCACGCCCCCGTTTCCCCTGCCGCGCCCGCCGGGATTCCGGCGCTGCTGACGCTGTTCCAGCCCCTGGCCCGCACGGGATTCCTGCCGCCCACCGCGCCCCTGCTGGACCTGCCCGGTCCCTTCCAGCGGCTGCTGGACGCCATTGCGGCCCTGGCCCCGGCGTACCAGGGGAGCGGGGTGCGCGCGGCCCTGCTGGACCTCGACGCGGCCCTGGGCGACCGCCGGGACGACGCCCGGCAGCTGAGCCCCGCGCAGCAGGAGGCGCTGCTCTCGGCCACGGCGATCCTGATGCACCTGTTCCGCTGGAACGCCGTGCCGGTCCCGCCCGTCCGGTTTCAGGAACGGCCGGCCTTCCCGCCGCACCTGCGCGCCCTGTTCCGTGACCTGAGCGCCGCGCACGACCTGCCGGCCTGCGGCACCATGCACACCCTGAAGTACCTGAACTGGCGCTCGGACGCCCTGACCCCCGGCGAGCCGTACCACGCCGGGCAGGTGCAGGCCGGTCAGGTGCGGATCGCGCACAACTGGCACGTCACGCCTGCCGGGGACGACCGGGACCTGGCGGGGCAGCTGGACCTGTGGATCCAGACCTTCGTGCTGACCGAGGCGCGCGGGCAGGCGGTCCTGACGGCCGCCGCGCAGGCCCTGGCCGCCGCGCACCACCACGACCGCCCCGCGCTGGAAGCGGCCCTGGAGGCGCTGCACGCCGCCGTGCAGGCCATGACCCGCCAGATCAACGCCCTGATGCGGTTCCGGGTGGTGCGCAGCGACCTGTGGCGGGTGTTCATCCAGCCGACCTTCGGGTGGGGCCTGCCCGTGGACGGCGTGCCGGGCGGCCCGGTCCTGGAGGGCGCCAGTGGGCTGCAACTGGGCGGCACGCAGGTCGCGGACCTGGCGCTGGGCGTGGGGTTCGACTCGAACCTGGGGCGCGCCCTCCGGCACTCGCGGGCCTCCATGACGCCCCCGCAGCGGGCGCTGCTGAACGCCTGGGAACCGCAGCGGAACGTGATCCGCGCGGCGGTACTGGACTGGGGCGGCAGCCGGGCGCGGGACGCATTCGAGGCCAGCCTGGACGACCTGCGGCTGTGGCGGGTCAGTCACCGCGAGCGCGGCGCGGTATACCTGCGCGGCGACGGCCGCGAGCACGTCATGGCGTCCACCGGCACCCAGCTGGACCCCGGCACCCCGCACGAGCAGGCCTTCCGCGACCTGATGAACGAGCGCATCGGGGAGACGCAGGCCCGGACCCTCAGGGGACCGGACCGGCCGGCAGACCTGTAGGTGACTGCCCGGCCCCGTCCGGGGCGGCGTTCAGCCGCTGTTGCCGCTGCCGTCCGGGGAGGGCTCGCCCGGGGTGGGGGCAGCGTCCCCGAGGTTCAGGACGCGGCGCAGGTCGTCCAGCACCGCGCGTTCCCGGTCGTTCACGAGTTCCCCGCCGAAGCCCAGGAACCCGCCTTCCTTCGCGGCGTTCGCGGTGCGTTCGGCCACGCTGAGCAGCATCTGGCGGTACGCGGCGCTGTCCTCGGGGCTGGCCTTGGCGCTGACCAGCCACGCGGCCTGACGGACGTTCTCGAGGCTCTGTTCGAGCGCTTCTTGCATGTTGCGGGCGCGTTCCTGGTGCGGCATGACGGCCGGGTCCGGGGCGGTGCCCAGCAGGTCGGCCGCGATGGCCTCCAGCAGGGGCGTGCGGGTGTCGGCGCTGACGGCCGCACGGAGCGCGTCACTGAGGGCTCTGGCCTCGGCGACCAGTCCGGTCAGGCCGCTGGGGCTGGCCGCCACGACGGCCGCGCCGGCCCGGCCGGGGCCGGTCATGACCTTGAACCACTCGTCGGGCGTGAAGTTGTCCTTGATGCTCATGCTTCCAGCGTAAGGGCCGCGCCGGGCAGTCAGGTTAGGGGTTCATTCACGGTCGGGCAGCCCGCTCAGGTCGAAGCGGACCGGGTCGGTGTCCTCGGGGACGCTGCGCGCGTCTGCCGGAAGGCCGTGCCCGCCGAACAGCCCGGTGGCCGCCAGCCCGCCGCCCAGGGCGTCGTGCGGGGACTCGCCGGGCGGCACGACCGGTTTCATGCGGAACGACAGGACGATCAGCGCGGTGGGCAGCAGGATGAACAGCAGGAAGGCGGTCATGGGTGACTCCGGGGTGCGGGGGCTGATACGGACTCCGATTGAAGAGGCTGCAAAGCTCCTTCAATCAGAGCGGATGCGACTCGGAGCGCTGCTCCGCAGAGGAGGAGAAAAACGGGTCCCGGACGTGGAGCTGGCAATCCGGTGAACTTCCGGATTGTCGGCGAAACAAACGGCAGTCCGTATGAGGGGTGCGGGCGCTTCAGGCGTCGGAGGGCGGGACCGTCCAGCCGCTGCGGGCCGCCCAGGCCTGCGCCCCGGCGATGATCAGGTCCATCACGGGATCCTTGACAGCGTAGTAGGCGTCCGGGTCGTGCGGGTGAAGGCGGGCCAGCTGGGTCTTCACCTCGCCGTACGCGGCGGCCGCGGCGGGCGTGGCGCGCAGGAAGTCGCGCATCAGCAGGGGGTAGCGGTGGTTGAAGCGCCCCACCTCGCGCACATGCACGTGCACCTGCCCGGCGCGGCTGGCGTAGGCCTTGCGCAGCTCGGCGGGGTCCAGACTCAGGCCGGGCGGGAGGTGGTCCTGCGTGACGGCGGGGCGCGGCTCGTAGCCCAGGCTGGCCAGCAGGTCCAGCACGCGGGGCGCGTCGCTCAGGTCGTTCAGGCCGATCTGGAGGTCGGTGATGTCCTTGGCGCTCAGGCCGGGTACGGCGGTCGAGCCGATGTGGTGCAGCGCCACGTCGGGCAGCGCGGCGCGGAGGGGCGCCGCCAGGACATGAAACCGTGCCGCCCAGCTGGTGTCGGGCGGCACGACGGTGATGACCTTGGACATGGCGCTGAGCGTAGCGGATCAGCAGGGGGAGGGTTCGGGCAGGGGAGGGGTGGGGGCGCTGAGGTGCGCCTTGGCCCAGCCGTCGATGGCGTCGATGACGCTCTGGAGTTCCAGGCCGGCGGGGGAGAGGGCGTAGACGCTGCGGGCGAGTTTGCCGTGGCTGTCCTCGGTGCGTTTGCTGATCAGGTCGAGTTGCTCGAGGTGTTCGAGGCGCTGCGTGAGGGTGGCGCTGTTGCATCCGCCGACGGCGCGTGCGAGTTCGTTAAACCCTTTTTCACCGTCGAGGAGGGCGCGGACAATGTGCAGCACCCATTTTTCCTGCAACACCCCGATGGCCCGGTAGACCGGGCAGAATCCAGTGTGTTCAGTGCTCATGACCAGAGTTTACACTGCGGGGCTGATCAGATCATGACGAAAGACACATCACTTGACTTTACAAAGCAGTGGGGATAACCTCTCGATATGACCGCCACGACCCCCAGAGTGCTCGACGTGAAAGAAGCCATCGAAACCCGCCGCAGCATCCGCAAGTACGTCCAGGAACCCATGAACCAGGACGACCTGCACGAGATCCTGCGCCTCGCCAGCCTCGCCCCCAGCGCCTGGAACGCCCAGACCTGGCGCTTCGCCGTCGTGCAGGACGCCGCCATCAAGGAACAGCTGCAGGCCGCCGCCTACGGCCAGGGCCAGGTCACGAACGCCCCCGCCGTCATCGTCGTGTACAGCGACATGGAAGACACCCTCGCCACCGTCGAGGAAACCGCGCACCCCGGCATGGGCGAGGCCGGCCGTGAAGGCCAGCGCAAGACCTTCGACGGCGCCTTCGGCGGCCAGGACGTCGCCCAGCGCGGCCAGTGGGGCCTCAGCCAGGCGAACATCGCCTTCGGCTTCGTGATGCTCGCCGCCCGCGGCCTCGGCTACGACACCGTCCCCATGCTCGGCTTCCAGCCCGACAAGGTCAAGGAAATCCTCGGCCTGCCCGAGCACGTCCAGTTCGCCGGTCTGCTGCCCGTCGGCAAGCGCGCCGAGGACGGCTTCCCCCACCACCGCCACAGCGTCGAGCGCATCACCAAATTCTACTGATCCACCGAAACCGGTGTCGGGCCCGCGCGCGCGGGCACACCGGAAAGCAGACCGCCCCCACCGGGGCGGTTTTCTCATGTTTCCCGCACCCCGCCGCCCCCGACACGCCACTCGCGCGTGGCGACCCGTTCCACCAGCCGCCGGTCATGACTGGCCAGCAGGACCGTGCCCGGAAAGTCCAGCAGCAGCCCTTCGAGTGCCTCGGTGGCCCGCACGTCCAGGTGATTGGTGGGTTCGTCCAGCAGCAGCACCTGCGAGCGCGTCACCCGCAGCCGCGCGAGGCTCAGTCGGGTGCGCTGCCCGCCCGACAGCCCGGACACGGGGAAGGCCGGGCCGCCCGGCACCTCCAGCGCCGCCGCGACCTCGTGCAACTGGTGCGGCGTCAGCAGCGGATTGGCGTCCAGCAGCGCGTCCCCCACCGTGCCCAGCCCGAGCAGTTCCTCGCCGTGCTGCCCGATCAGGCTGACGGTCAGACCCGCGCCCCACGTCACCGACCCCCCGTGTGGCAGCTGCCCCAGCAGGGCGCGCAGCAGCGTGCTCTTGCCCCCACCGTTCGGGCCGGTCAGCGCCACCCGGTCGCCCCGGCGCACGTGCAGGGTCACGTTCGACAGCACCACCCCGGAGTCGCGCGTCACGCTCAGGTCGCGGACGGTCAGCACCTCCAGCGGCCCCGGCGGCACGGGCGGCAGCGTCAGCCGCAGCGTCCGCGCGTCCCGGAATGGCCTGTCCGGCGCCCCGGTGTCCATCCGCTCGATCTGCCGCTCCATGGCCCGCGCCCGGTTCGAGAACAGCACCTGCGCCCGACCCGCCTTGTGAGACGACAGGAACTTGTCGTTGTCCCGCGCCCGCGAGCGGTTCTCCTCGACGCTGCCCTTGCTGCTCAGGCGGCGCCGCTCCTCGTCCAGCGCCGCGCGTTTGCGGCGGTACGCCTCGAAATCGCGGGCCTGCGCCTCGCGGAGCGTCGCCTTCAGGGCCATCGCCTCAGCGTAATTCCCGGGGTACAAGCTCAGCGTGCCGCGTTCCAGTTCCGCCACGCCGGTCGCCACCTCATCCAGAAACGCCCGGTCATGGCTGGCCAGCACGAACGCAGCGTCCGACGCCAGAATCCAGTCGCGCAGCCACGCCGCGCCCTCTGCGTCCAGGTGGTTCGTCGGTTCGTCCAGCAGGTACACGTCCGCCGGGGCCAGCAGCAGCGCCCCCAGCAGCACCCGCCGCGCCTGCCCGCCCGACAGCCGGTCCGCCCGCGAATGGGCGTTCAGACCCAGCCCGGCCAGCACCGCCGCCGCGCGCCCCGCGAAGTCGTAGCCACCCGCGAGCCGGTAGGCTTCCTCGGCGTCCGCGAAGGCCAGCAGCGCCGCCTCCGACCCGCCCGGCAGCGCCGCCTCCGACCCGCCCGGCAGCGCCGCCGAGGCCGCCTCGAACGCGACCTGGGCCGCCGCCAGCGCCGGGGGTGTCACGGCCCCCAGCACCGACCCACCCACGGACTGCGCCTGCGCCAGCAGCGCCACGCGGCCCACCCTGTTCACCACGCCCGCATCCGGCGCGTCCAGCCCCGCCAGCACGCGCAGCAGCGTACTCTTGCCGCTGCCGTTCTCGCCGACCAGCGCCAGCCGTTCCCCGGCCCCCACGGTCAGCTCCACACCCGAAAACACCACCCGGTCCGCGAACGACCGCGCGACCCCACTTGCCATCAGCATCGATTCATCCCCCTGACGGGACAGGCCAGCCCACACGCGGCGGGCGGCAACTCGGAACACGGCAGTCAGGGGTTACAGACGCAAGGCAGGGAGGTCCTTTGAATGAGCGGAGGGCCGGAACAGCCGGGCGATCCCGGCGATCAAGACAGACCGTACCACTCGCCGGGCGGGAAACACATGCGCCGGATGGCGGAGGGTCCCCTCACCCTTCCGGCGCTGTGCGACTCCTTCTCCCCACGGGAGAGGGCTGGGGTGAGGGAATTCATACGGACTCCGATTGAATAGCCTACAAAGCCGTTCAATCCGGGCGAAGCGAGTGGGAGAAACCCGGGTTCCGGACGTGGAGTTAACAGATCGGTGGTGTTCCGATCTGTTAACGAAACAAACGGCAGTCCGTATCAGCCCTCGGCGGGCACGTCCGGGAAGTTGCTGAGGGGGAAGGTGTCCACGTTCGCGCTGCGCTGCTGCACGAGCACCCCGCCGTCCACGACCACGAACTGCCCCGTCACGTACGCCGCGTCGTCCGACGCGAGGAACGCCGCCGCGCCCGTCATGTCCTCGGCCGTGCCGTAACGGCCCAGCGGCACGGTCTTCTCCCGCTGCGCGAGATCCTCGCCCGAGAGCCCGTAGGTGTTGATGAAGCCCGGTGTGATCCCGTTCACCCGCACCCCGTACGGCGCCATGTCCAGCGCCAGCGCCCGCGTGAACGCCTCCACGCCGCCCTTCGCCGCGTCGTACGACGTGAAGCCCCGGTGCGAGCGGGTCGCGCCGCCACTCGACACGTTCAGGATCACGCCGCGCCGCCGCGCCGCCATGCCCCGCGCCGCCCGGTGGCTGCACAGGAACACACTCTTCAGGTTCACGCGCAGGAACAGGTCCCACCACGCCTCGTCCGCATCCAGGAAGTGCCGCTGGTCACTCGTCAGCGCCGCGTTGTTCACGAGCACGTCCACCGGCCCCAGTTCTGCCTCGGTCGCCGCGAAGATCGCCTCCACGCCGCCCAACACGCTCACGTCGCCCGGCACGCTCAGCGCCCGCGCGCCCGCCGCCGTCAGGGCGTCCACGACCGCCTGCGCCGCCGCCGCGTTCACGTCGTTCACCGCGACCCGCGCCCCCTCTGCGGCATACCGGTGCGCCAGGGCCGCGCCGATGCCACCCCCCGCCCCCGTGATGAGCACCGTCTTCCCCGTGAACCGCTGCAAAGTCGTCATGACGCACAGGGTACGGCAGGGGAGAGGACGTCATGAAGACCGCCCCCTGCCAGATCGGAAGGGGGCGGCGTTGTGGGCAGGAGGTGCCGGTCACTCCCGCCTGCGGAACGCCAGTGCCAGCAGGAAGATGGCGGTGTTCACGAGCACGATGGTCGCGCCGGGGGCGGTGTCCTGGTAGTAGCTGAGGTACAGCCCCGTCACGCCGCCGACGGTGCCGAGCGCGGCGGCGAGGAGCATCATCTTCCTGAGGCTGCGGGCGAGGAGGCGCGCGGCGGCGCTGGACGTGATCAGCAGGCTGACGCTGAGGGTCGTCCCGACGAGCTGCACGGTCAGGACGACGACGAGGCCGATCAGGATCAGCAGCAGGCTTTCGAGGCGGCGCACGGGGAGGCCGACGGCGCGCGCCTCGGTGGGGTCGAAGGACGCGAGCAGCAGTTCCTTCTGGATGGCGGTGAGGATGCCCCCGACGACGACGGTGACGGCCAGCGCACCCCACAGGTCGGCGGGGGTGACGCCGAGGGGGTTGCCGATCAGGAAGTTGCTGAGGTCGGTGGTGAAGGTCGGGGCGCGCGACAGCATGACGATGCCGAGGGCGAACATGCCGACGAACACGATGCCGATGGCGCTGTCCTGCTTCAGGCCGCTGCGCCGCCCGATCGCGCCGATGCCGAGTGCGGTGAGGACGGCGGCGATGAGCGCCCCGACGAGCAGGTTGCCTTTCATGAGGAACGCGCCGACGATGCCGGGGAACACGGCGTGGCTCATGGCGTCCCCGATGTAGCTCAGGCCGCGCAGCACCACCCACGCGCCGACGAGGGCGCACAGGACGCTGACGAGGACCACGGCCAGCAGGGCGCGGGTGAAGAAGTCGAATTGCAGGGGGTCGGTCAGCAGGTGCAAGGGAAGCCTCGGAGGTGCGGGAGGGTGGTCAGGCCGGGTGTGTCATCCATCATCTTTCAACCATCACCCATCGACCTCACGCCTCGGCGTGAGTATGGCCCAGGAAGCTGGTGCTGAACGTCGCCTCGATGTTCTGCGTGGTGTACACCTGCTCGGGCGTGCCGTCCGCGATCACGCGGCGGTTCACGAGCACGAGGTGGTCGCACCAGCGCCGCGCCTGTTCGAGGTCATGCGTGACCATCACGACCGCGCGGCCCCTGTCGGCCTGCCGCCGCAGGAGGGCCATCAGGGTTTCCTGCGTGGCGGCGTCCACGCCGGTCAGGGGTTCGTCCAGCAGCAGCAGGTGGCCCTGACGGGCCAGCATGCGGGCCAGCAGGACCCGTTGCCGCTGCCCGCCGGACAGCGCGCCGATGTGCCGGTGCCGCAGGTCGAACACGCCGGTTTCCTTCAGGGCGTCCTCCACGATCTGACGGTCCTGCTTGCCCGGCCAGCGCAGCCAGCCCAGGCGGCCGGTGCGGCCCATCATGGCGACGTCCCAGACGGTCACGGGAAAGGCCCAGTCGAGCGTCTGCTGCTGCGGCACGTAGCTGATGCACGAGCGGGCGCTGTGGCCCTCGTCGAAGCGCACGGCGTCCGCGTGGTCCGGCAGCAGGCCCACCAGGGTTTTCAGGAGGGTGCTCTTGCCCGCGCCGTTCGGGCCGATGATCGCGCTGAACGTTCCAGACTCGAAGCGGACGCTGGCGTTCTCCAGCGCCGTCTGCGGGCCGTATTTGACTGTCAGGTTCTCGACGCCCAGCATCAGACCAGCATACCTCCCCGCGCGGTGATGTTGCGAGTGCAGAATCAAAAGCGGGAGCGGGTGGAGGCGTCCTGCGCGTCCCCACCCGCCGCCGTCTGTGACGGTCAGCCCTTCAGTGCTTTCACCATGATGTCCACGTTCGTCCGGAACGCCTTGAGGTACGTCTCGCCGCCGCTGCCCTTGGGTCCCAGGGCGTCGGTGTACAGCGCGGGGGCGATGCGGGCGCCGGTCTCGCGGGCGAGCGTCCGGGCGAGGCGGACGTTGACGGTGTTCTCGGTGAAGATGGTGCTCACCCCGGCCTTCTTCATGGTCTGGCTCAGCACGGCGAGTTCGCGGGCGCTGGGTTCCCGTTCGGTGCTCAGGCCCGGAATGACCGCCCCGATCAGGCGCAGCCCGTACCGCTCGGCGAGGTAGTGCAGGCTGTCGTGGTTCGTCACGAGGACGCGCCGCGCGGCGGGCACCGTGGCGAACTGCTCCTTCGCGTAGGCGTCGGCGGCGCTGATGGCTTTCAGGTGGGCGGCGGCGTTGTTCGCGTACGTGGCCTTCCCGGCGGGGTCGAGGCGGGTCAGGGCCGCCTGGGCGTTCTTCACGTACCCGGCGGCCAGGGTGGCGTCCCACCACGCGTGCGGGTCGAGTGCGCCGTGGTTGTCGTGCGCGTCGTGCCCGGCTTGCGCGTGGTCCTCGCCTTCCCCGGCGGGGTGCAGCTTCAGACCCGCCGTGAGTTCCTGCACCGGCACCTTGGGTGCGCTGGCTTTCAGTCGGGGCAGCCAGGGTTCCAGGCCCGCGCCGTTCGCGAACAGGGTGCGGCTGCGGGCGAGGTCGCGGATGGCGCCGGTGCTGGGCTGGAAGGTGTGGGTGTCCCCGCCGGGCGGCACGATGACGTTCACGCTGACGCGGGTGCCGCCGACGGCCTTCACGAAGTCCGCGATGATCGTGGTGGTGGCGCTGACCTGCAGGGGCGCGGCCTGCGCCGTGGGCGCGGCGCACGCGGCGAGCAGCAGCGTGGGCAGGAGGAGGTGGGGGCGCGTCACAGCAGTTCGATGCCCCGGTACGGGCCGCGGCTGAGGGTGCGCAGGGCGTTGGCGCTGAGCCAGACGGTCTTCGTGACGCCGCCCTCGCGGATGGCGCGCTTGTGGAGGTTGGCGCGCTGCACGCGTTTGGTCACGCCGGTGACCTTGCGGCCCACGCCGCCCTGTGCGCGGGCCTTGCCGCGCCGGGTGACGCTGTTCACCACGAGGTTCTTCTTGCCGGTCAGGTAGCACTCACGACTCATATTGATTTCTCCTTATCACAACTGGGGGTGGGGGGAAGGTTCACCGGCGCACGTTCCGCCGGTCCGGTCAGGCGCGCAGCGCACGGTTCAGCAGGGCGTCCAGCGCGTCCGGGTCGAGGTCGTGCCCGATGAACACCAGCTCGCTGAACGCCTCGTCCGGGCTGAGCCACTCGCCCGCCGTTTCCAGGGCCAGCTGCCGCCCGGTGTGGTTCCAAAGGGTCGCCACGCCGCCCCCCAGGTTCACCCAGCCCTTGGAGCGGATCACGTTGCGCGGCAGGCCCAGCGTCAGCGCCTCGTTCAGGCGGTCCGGGTCGAAGGGACGTTCACTGCGGAAGATGTGGGTGCCCAGGCCGTACGTCTCGGATTCCGGGGTGTGCTCCTTGTGCAGTTCGGTCATCCAGGCGTCGAGCTGGCTGGAGTGGTCGAAGTCGAACAGGCCGGTGTTCAGCAGCTCGCTGGCGGGCAGCACGCCGCGCGTGGCTTCCAGCACGCGGGCGCGCGGGTTGGTGATGCGGATCAGGTCGCGCAGTTGCCGCACGTCGTCGGGCGCGGCCAGGTCGAGTTTGTTCAGCACGACGATGTCCGCGAATTCCAGCTGCTCGGCCAGCAGTTCCCCGAAGCCACGCCCCTCGTCGTCGCCGGGGATGGTGTCCTGGCGGTTCCAGAGCGGGAAGAACTGCGCGCTGTCCACGACGGTGATCATGGCGTCCACGTGCACGCGGCCCAGCAGGTCGGGAATGGCGGGCTGGCCCTCCTCGGGTTCGATCTCCAGTTCCTCGGGGGTCAGGCAGAAGCTCTGCGCGATGGGCAGCGGCTCGCCGATGCCGGTGGATTCGATCAGGATGGCGTCCAGCTCGCGTGTTTCCAGCAGGTCGTTCACGGCGTGCAGCAGGTCGCCGCGCAGGGTGCAGCAGATGCAGCCGTTGCTCAGTTCGACTGTCTGCTCGTCGGTCTTGACGACGAGGCTGGCGTCGATGTTCACGGCGCCGAATTCGTTCACGATCACGGCGACGCGTTGGCCGTCCGTCTGGGTCAGCAGGTGGTTCAGGAGGGTGGTCTTCCCGGCGCCGAGGAAGCCGCACAGGACGGTGATGGGGACGGAACGGGAGTCAGGAGTGGACATATCCTGATAACGATATTCTATTATCAATAATATGACAAGGTTCCACACCCTCCGACGCTGCCCGCTGACCGCCCAGTTCTGGTTCCTGGGCCTCGATGCCCGTCAGGGCGACCTGACCCTGCGCGGCTTTCGCAAGCGCCCCAGCCCGCAGGGCAGCAGCCTGTACACCCTGGAGGGCCTGACCCTGCACTCTGCTGGCCTGACCCTGCTGCTGCCCGGCGAGCCGCTGCAGTTCAACCGCCGTACCCAGACCTTCACGCGCGGTGGGCGCACCGTGCCCGCACAGCAGGGCCGCCTGCACCTGCGCGCCGCGCTGCACGCCCACGAGGCCTGGATCGCCGCCCGCCACGGCCCCGCCTACCGCGAGGCACTGGTACGCCTGCACCGCCCGCCACGCCCGGTGATGGGCGCGCTGGAGCCCTGGCGGGCCTACCTGTGCGGCGGCCCTGTGGACGGGGCGGAGCTGAATCCCGCGCTGCCGCGACTGACGGGCAGCCGGGTGGCTGGTCCCGCCGCCCATCTCCCCCCCAGATCGGCCCACCCGATGCTTTAAAAAGTAAAGTGTGCGTGGCTGACCATCCGCAAAGGTGCCCGGTGGTACGCTTCACCCATGACGGGCAACACTCCCAGCACCCAGCACTACGACGTGGTCATCGTCGGCGGCGGCCCCGCCGGACTGACCGCCGCCATCTACACGGGCCGCGCCAGCCTCAGCACCCTGATCCTCGAAAAGGGCCTGCCCGGCGGCCAGATCGCCCAGACGGAAGAAGTCGAGAACTACCCCGGCTTCCCCGAACCCATCAGCGGCATGGAACTCGCCAGCCGCATGCAGCAGCAGGCCGAGAAGTTCGGCGGCAAGATCGAGATGGACGAGGTCCAGAGCATCGTCCGCGCAGGCGACGACCGTGAACACGCCTACCCCTTCACCGTCACCGGCTACAGCGGCACCTACCACGCCAAGGCCGTGATCCTCGCCACCGGCGCCAACCCCAAACGCCTGGGCGTCCCCGGCGAGCAGGACTTCTGGGGCCGCGGCGTCAGCACCTGCGCCACCTGCGACGGGTTCTTCTACCGCGGCAAGAAGGTCGTCGTGATCGGCGGAGGCGACGCCGCCGTCGAGGAAGGCCTGTTCCTGACCAAATTCGCGGACGAGGTCACGCTGATCCACCGGCGCGACACGCTGCGGGCGAACAAGGTCGCGCAGGCCCGCGCGTTCGCGAACCCCAAGATGAAATTCATCTGGGACACCGCGGTCGAGGAAATCAAGGGCGAGGACACCGTGACCGGCGTGAAACTCAGGAACCTCAAGACCGGCGAGGAGAGCGACATGAGCACCGACGGCGTGTTCATCTTCATCGGGCACACGCCGAACACCGAGTTCGTGAAGGACACGGTCAAGCTGCGCCCCGACGGGTACGTGGACGTCACGGACGAGATCTACACCAGCGTGCCGATGCTGTTCGCCGCCGGGGACGTCAGCGACTACATCTACCGCCAGCTGGGCACGTCGGTCGGCGCGGGGACGCGCGCCGCCATGAGCGCCGAACGCGCCCTGGCCGCCCTGGAACTCGAAACCGAAACCGCAGCGGATTAAGAACGCCTCAGCCCAGCGGGACGCCCGGCCACCACCGGAGCGTCCCGCTCGCTTATGCTCGGCACATGCCTCACCGCACCTTCATGAGCCGCCTGCGCCGCAAGGCCAACGGGTACGCGGCCAAGGTGCGCCGCCTCCTGCGCAGCCTGCGCGCCAGCGACGCCCACCCCGACGACCCCTGGGCCCAGACCCACCTGACCCCCGAGGAGGCGCGCATCTACCGCGCCATGGACCCCCGCGACCGCGAACACGCCTGCCGCGTCACCCGCCACCTGCTGCGCGACCACCCCCAGGTGCCCGCCGAACTGATCGCTGCGGCGCTCCTGCACGACTGCGGCAAGAGCCTGCGTCCCTACTGGCTGTGGGAGCGGGTGCTGGTCGGCCTGATCCCGAACCGCCTGTCCCGGATCCTGCCGCCCGTCGGGGCCATCGGGATCCGCGCGCACCACCCGGAACTCGGGGCCCGCCTGCTGGCCCACGCCGGCGCCCGGCCCCGCGTGGCGCGACTCGTCGCCCGCCACCACCATCCGGGCGGCGATCCGGACGCCGCGCTGCTGCACCTCTACGACGATCAGGAATAGGCCGCCCGGGGCACACGGACAGCGCCGCCTCTCCCAGGTGGGGAAGGCGGCGCCGGTTCAGGAAGTCAGGCTCCCCGGTGCGGATTATATGGACTGCCGTTTGTTTCGTTCACAGATCGGTGGTGTTCCGATCTGTGAACTCCACGTCCGGAGGGGCGGTTTGCTCCTCCTCGCTTCGCTCGGATTGAACGGCTTACAAAGCCATTCAATCGGAGTCCGTATTACTCGTGGTCGTGCTGGCCGTCGGCGTGCGCGTGACCGTGCTCGAGTTCCTCGGGCGTGGCGTCACGGACAGCCAGGACGGTCACGTCGAAGTCCAGGACCATGCCGGCCAGCGGCGGGTTGAAATCAACCTTCACGTTGTCGCCGTCCACGTCCATCACGGTGAAAGGAATGACGCTGCCGTCCTCGGCCTGCGCGTAGTACGTTTCGCCGACCTCGATGTCATCCTCGAAGTCCTCGCGCGAGAGGCTCTCGACGTTCTCCTCGTCACGCGGGCCGTAGCCGTCCTCGGGCTGCACCGTCACCTGCAGGCTCTCGCCGGCCCCCTTGCCTTCCAGCGCCGCTTCCAGCCCCGGGATGATGTTGCTGTGCCCGTGCAGGTACACCAGCGGCTCACCGGGTTCGCTCTGATCGACGATCTCGCCGTTCACCGTGAGTTTGTAATCGAGTTCAACAACCTTGTCCTGGGTAATGTTCATGCGGTCTCCATTTCCCCGTCCGTCCCTGGAGGTCAGGGAACGCCGGACAGGTTCTGCTGCCCAAGGAGTGTACCCTCTCGGCGCGGCCGGCAACCGTTACCGCACCCGGAAAGCCCACCCGACCCGCCCGGCGGACGTGTCGAAATCCACCTGCACCCGGTCCCCCGCCCGCAGCGGCGCGTGGGGCAGCAGCACCCCCGCCCCCTGCGCCGCGAGGACACCCCGCCCGGCCCGCGTGTCCCCCTCCGACGCCCCCCGGAAGGACCCGGCGCTCAGCAGGCAGGCGGGCGCGGCCCGCCCGTTGACCTGCAGGGCCGCGCCGCGCACCGTGACGCCCGGCCCCATCAGGAGCGCGATGGGAGCGCCCGCCTCCTTCAGGCCGCAGTGCACCAGCGGGTCCGGCCACTCGGACGCCGACGCGCCCGCCGGGTCCACCGTCAGGTCCAGGCCCGCCTCCGGGCCGGGGTGGCGCACGGGGTACGGGCCGGCTCCCTGAGCCTGTGCCTGCCGCGCCTCCAGTCCCCGCCGGACATCCAGCACGGCCGCCGACCGGAACGCCCCGCCCGCATCGTGCGCCTCCCCGAACGCCACGCGGGTCAGGCGCGGGTCCAGCAGCTGCGGCAGGTGAAACGCGCCCCCCACCCAGTACGACAGCGCCCGCCGCAGGTCACTGTCCGGCTGTGACGACACGAAGTAATGTCCCGGCGCGCAGGTCTCGCCCGCCGACGAGCGGTGGGGACTGGCGGGGTCCTCGCGGTGCTCGGCGCGGTCGGCCCGCACCAGGTAGCGCGCGTGCGCCGCGCAACCCGCCTCCCAGTCCGGTTCGGCCTGCACCGCGCCCACGCCCGCCCCGGCCCGCAGGCGGTTCAGCAGGGCCAGCGTCCCGGCGGCCGGCGTCCCCGCCACGGGTGTTCCTGCAACGGGTGTGGGGGCCGCTGGTTCCGGCGCACGCCCGGGCGGGGCCGGGTCGGGGCGGACAGAAGCGGGTGGCACCGGGGCAGGCAGGCGGGCAGGGGCAGGTGAGGGTGCCGTCGGCAGGGGTGCCGCCAGCGGGGCAGATGGGGCCGCGCCGGCCGGTGGGGCCCCAGCGGGCGTGGCTGATCCGGGCGCGGGTGGGCCCGCGCTGGGCTGCTGTCCAGGCATCCGCTGTCCGGGCAGCCACCCGGCCGCCCGCAGGCCCGCCCACGCCAGCGCCAGCAGCGCCAGCAGCCAGATCAGCGCCCACGCGGCCCGCCGCGCCGCCCACCGCCAGGAAAAACCGTCCATGAATGCCTCATGGTACGGACGCCCGCACGCCCGCAGGCCCGCCCGACCCCTATCCTGCCTTCATGACTGCGCCGCTCCCCCCGTTCCCCATGCACGTCAGCGTGCAGGAGGCCCGCACCCTGCTGGCCGCGCTGCTTCCCGACCGCCGCACCGAGACCCTGCCGCTCGCGCAGGCCGCCGGGCGGACCCTGGCCGGCGACCTGCGCGCCCTGGTCAGCCACCCCAGCGCCACCGAGAGCGCCCTGGACGGCATCGCCGCCCGCGAGGCCGACACGCTGGGCGCTGCGCCGCATACCCCGGTGCGCCTGCACGTGACCGGCGAGAGCCGCGCCGGGGTGCCCTTTACCGGCATGGTCGGCGCGGGCGAGTGCGTGCGCATCTACACGGGCGCGCCCCTGCCGCCCGGCGCGGACGCCATCTGCCCGGTCGAACAGCTGCTCGACGACGGCCCGGACGGCGTGCTGCTGCGCCGCCCCGCCAGTCCCGGCGACGTGCGCCACGAGGGCGGCGACTTCCGCACCGGCGAGGTCGTCATGACCGCCGGACTGCCCCTGACCGCTCCCCGGCTGGCGCTGGCCGCCGCGCTCGGGCACCCGCAGGTGCCGGTCCTCGCGCCGCTGCGCGTGGCGCTGCTGTCCACCGGCGACGAGGTCGTCCCGCCCGGTCAGCCCCTCACGGCCGGGCAGGTGTACGACAGCAACTCCGTGGGCCTGCGCGCCATGCTGATCGAGGCCGGGTGCGAGGTCATTCCCCTCGGGCACGCCCCGGACAGCCCCGAGGCCCTCCAGGCCGCCATCGACCGCGCGGGCGGCGCGGACGTCCTGCTGACCAGCGGCGGCGTCAGCATGGGCCGGTACGACTTCATGCGCGACCTGCTGATCGAGCAGGGCCGCGTGAGCTTCTGGAAGGTCCGCATGCGCCCCGGCGGTCCCGCCATCCTGGGCGGCTGGAACGGCCTGCCCGTCTTCGGCCTGCCCGGCAACCCGGTCAGCAGCCTCGTGGTGTTCCACGTGATCGTCCGGCCCGCCCTGACCGGCCAGCCCCCGCAGACGCTGCGCCTGCGCGCCGCCACGCCCTTCCGCGCCCTGCCCGACAAGACCGCCTTCTGGCGCGCGTCCATTCAGGACGGCCGGGTCAGCGATTACGGCCAGCAGGGCAGCGGCATCCTGCGCTCTCTCAGCGAGGCCGGGGCGCTCGTCATTGTGCCCGAAGGCCAGCCCGTCGCGGCGGGCGATGACGTGGACGTGATCCTGCTGTAATGGAGGCGGGGCGGGCGAGGCAGGGCGCAGTGAACCGCCTCCCACGCTCCGCGTCCCTTACTCCAGCGGCACCAGCACCAGCGCGCCGCGTGCCGGGACGCTCAGGGGCGTGTCGGCGGTCAGGGTCAGGGTGCGCCCCGTCAGGACGTCGCGGTACTGGCCGGGCGTGACCCCCGTGACCGGCAGGTGCGCCTCTTGCTGCGCGGCGTTCAGGGCGATGTGCGCGTTGCCGGCCTCGTGGCGGCGCACGAAGACCACGCCCTCGCCCTGGGCGTGCGTGACCTCGAAGGTGCCGCGCGTCAGGGCCGGCACGCTGCGGCGCGCGGCGATCAGGGTGCGGGTCAGGGTCAGGGTGTCCCCATCCCAGTCCTGCTCGTCCCAGGGGAACGCGCGGCGGCAGTCGGGGTCGGGACCGCCGGGCAGGCCGATCTCGTCACCGTAGTAGATGCAGGGCGCGCCCACGTACGTCATCTGGAACACGGTCGCCAGCCGGTACGCGGTCGCGTCGCCGCCCACGGCCGTCAGGAAGCGGGCCGTGTCGTGCGAGTCGAGCAGGTTCAGCTGCGCCCGCACGATCTCCGGGTGGTACATGTTCTTCACCTCGGTCATGCGGGCCGCGAACACCTCGGCGGTCATGGGGTCCACGCGGCCCGTGCCGCTGCGTTCGTTCATGGGGTGGTCCAGCGTGCGCGCCCCGAAGAACGCCAGACACGGGCGCGTGAAGTGGTAGTTCATGACCGCGTCGAACTGGTCGCCCTGCAACCAGCGGTGCGCGTCGCCCCAGATCTCCCCGACGATGTACGCCTCGGGATTCACGGCCTTCACGCGGCGGCGGAACTCCTGCCAGAACGAGTCGTCGTCGATCTCGTTCGGCACGTCCAGCCGCCAGCCGTCGATCCCGAACCGCATCCAGTACTCGGCCACGTCCCACAGGAAGTCCCGCACGGCCGGGTTGGCGGTATTGA
This sequence comes from Deinococcus depolymerans, assembly GCF_039522025.1. NCBI lineage: Bacteria > Thermotogati > Deinococcota > Deinococci > Deinococcales > Deinococcaceae > Deinococcus > Deinococcus depolymerans. The sequence goes on from NZ_BAAADB010000003.1 coordinate 152,862, forward strand.
ACTTCGGCAGGGCGCGGTTCCCCCACCACGCGGCGTAATTGGCGGGGCGGGTGTCGTCGTACGGTTGCAGCGGCCAGCCGTCCACGTGGAACCAGTCGCGGTACGCGCTCGCCTCGCCCTGCTCCAGCAGGTCGTTGAACTGGAAGAACCCCCGGCTGGAGTGGTTGAACACGCCGTCCAGCACCACCCGGATGCCGCGCGCGTGCGCCTCGTCGATCAGGGTGCGCAGCGCGTCGTTGCCTCCCAGCATGGGGTCCACCTGGTAGTAGTCGTGCGTGTGGTAGCGGTGGTTGCTGGCCGACTGGAACACCGGGCAGAAGTAGATGGCGTTCACCCCCAGACCCTGGATGTGATCCAGCCGCTCGACGACACCCCACAGGTCGCCGCCCATGTACTTGTGGAAGTGCGGCGTGTCACCCCAGGGTTGCAGGTTCAGACCCGTCACGCGGCCCGAGCGGGCGAAGCGGTCGGGGAAGATCTGGTAGAACACCGCGTCCGCCACCCAGTCGGGCGTGATGGGATGCGTGTCGCGGGAATGGTCGGGGCGCTGCGGATTCATCTCTGCGGCAGCATAGCGGGGATTGACTGGCAGTCCCCTGACAGCGGCGTGGTCCGCGGTCAGGATGCAGGGGTCCGCTCTGCCCAGTCCCGCAGGAAGGTCCGCGCCCCGTCCGGCGTGGTCACCTCGCCCAGCGCGGCCGCCTCGGCCAGGGCGCGCGCCGCCATGCCCACGCGCGGCCCCGGCGGGACGCCCAGCAGCGCCATGATCTCCTGCCCGTCCAGCAGCGGTGGCGGGGGCGTGGGCTGCTCCTCCAGCGCCGCCAGCACCCGCTCGAAGCCCCGCGCGTACGCCCGCCGGGACGCCTCGCTGCTCGACGGGCCGCGCGCCGCCTCCCGGTCCGCCAGCATCAGGGACAGCAGGTCCGGCAGCAGCTCCCGCCGCCGGTGCACGAAGCGCCGCGCCTCCCGCTCCGTCGCCGGGAGGGGCAGCATGTGCGCCCCCACCAGCGCCGACACCCGCCGCACATCGTCCCCCGGCAGTTTCAGGCGGGTCAGGATCCCGGCACTCAGCTCGGCCCCCACCCGCTCGTGCCCGTGAAACGACACGCGGCCCGTCACGGGGTCCACGGCGCGCGTGCGGGCCTTGCCCACATCGTGCAGCAGCGCCGCCCAGCGCAGCGTCAGCGGCGCGTCCGCTTGCCGCGCCAGCAACTGATGCAGCGCCTCCAGACTGTGCCCGAACACGTCCAGGTGATGAAAGCCTCCCTGCGCCACCCCCAGCCCCTCACGCAATTCCGGGACGGTCAGGACCAGCAGGCCCAGGTCCTCCAGGCGAGCCACTCCCCGCGCCGCGTCCGGCGACCCCAGCAGCGCGTGCAACTCATCCCGCACCCGCTCCCAGGCCGGCATGGGCAGGCGGCCCGCACCCAGGTCCACGGCCACCTCCCGCACCGCCGCCTCCGTGCCCACCTCCAGCCGGAAGCCCAGCGTGCCCTCGAAGCGCGCCGCCCGCCACGCCCGCAACGGATCCGCGCGCAGGTTCTCCCGCGACACCATCCTGAGCCGCCGCGAGCGCAGGTCCGCGCGGCCACCCGCCGGGTCCAGCACCCGCCCGTCCGCCCACACGCCCAGCGCATTCACCGTGAAATCCCGCCGCAGCAGGTCCGCCGTCACATCAATCGGCAGCGGCACCAGATCATGCTGAACGCCGCCCGGCGCACTCACCCGCCAGTACCCCCGCTCCACGTCCAGCGGGAACGCCGCCCCGCCCGACACCCGCGCCAGCCCCCGCGCCGCGCCCGCCGGGTCCGGCACCGCCCAGTCGAAATCCTTCGCCGGCACCCCCCGCAACCAGTCACGCGCCGCGCCGCCCACCAGCAACGCCCCAGGCGGGAAATCAGGCAGAGGTGCGCGGCGACCGAACATCCCCCCATGCTACCCACCCGCCGCCGCCCACGCCTGCGCCATCTGGCCCACACTTGCCAAACCCCCGGCAAGCTGGTACAGTTCACGGCGCTGAGGGGGCTTAGCTCAGCGGGAGAGCATCCGCTTTGCAAGCGGAGGGTCTGGGGTTCGAATCCCCAAGCCTCCACCAAACACAGGGAAGGGCCAGGAGCGTTCTGCTTCCGGCCCTTCCCCTTTGCCGCCGGGACGCGTGCAGGCCGGCACGCCTGCCCTTCAGACTGTGCAGGTGTCAGACGGATGTGTGGTGGTATTCCCTAGGGTGCGGGTGGTTGTGACCTGATGAAGAACCGCCCCTCCCTTCCCTGGCTGTTCGCGCCGCTGCTCGTGCTGGCGGGCGTGTACACGGGGCTGCTGGCGTGGGGTGCGCTGACCGGAGTGAACCTGCACCTTGAACTGCTGTACGGGGCGGTGCCGGTGGCGGCGGTGCTGGCGGTCGGGCAGGCCTGGACGCAGGGACGCCCGCAGGGGCATGGGGGCCTGAACCTGAGCGGCGGGAATGTCAGACGGACCCCGTCTGTTTCGTTCACACGCCGGGACAGCGCCGGGTTACCAACGCCACGTCCGGCAGTCCCCTGGGCTCGCCGCCCTGCGAGTCGCGTGCGCCCGGAGGGAACGGTGCTGGCCCCGCATTCCACCGAGGTCCGTATCATACGGACTCCGATTGAATGGCTTACAAAGCCGTTCAATCCGAGCGAAGCGAGGAGGAGCTGGGCGGGTTCCGGACGTGGAGTTGACAGATCGGTGGTGTTCCGATCTGTTAACGAAACAAACGGAATCCGTATCAGTGGCCGCCTGGGCTGGGCGCTGCTGAGCCTGCTGGCCCTGGCGGCGGCCGAGGTGGCGTACGTGCTGCTGTTCGATCTGCCGGGCGTTGACGCCCCGGACGTGTCGTTCGTGGACGGCCTGTACTACCTGTACTACCTGGGGCTGCTGGGTGTGCTGTGGATGGACCGCGCGGCCGGATCGAACCCGGGGACGCGGCTGTCACGCGGGGTGCTGGGTGGGTGGCTGCTGGACAGCCTGATCACGGTGGTCGTGGTGGGCGAGGTGTCGTGGGTGCTGGCCGTGTCGCCGCTGCTGCAGGATTCGGGGGCGTCGGTGGTGTTCAAGGCGGTCAGCGCGTCGTACGTGCTGCTGGACCTGCTGCTCCTGGCGGCGGGCCTGCTGCTGCTGCGTCGTCCGCTGGAACCGGCGCGGCTGCCGCTGCTGCTGGGGCTGCTGGTGTACGTCGGGGCGGACTTCGCGTACCTGCTGCTGGGGGAACACTACCAGCCTGCGGGCCTGCTGGACGCCCTGTGGACGTGGGGAACGGTGGGGCAGGCGGCCGGTGTGACCCTGCTGTCCCGTCCGCGGCAGGCAGACCGGGCAGGGGAGGATCCGCTGCCCGGCGGGTGGTCCGACACGCTGCTGCGGGCGCTGCCATACGGGGCGGTCGCCATGGCGTGCGCGCTGCTGGTCGTGCGGGGCGGAACAGGTGACCTGACCGGGCGCGGCGTGACGTGGTTCACGGTCGCGGTGCTGCTGCTGGTGCTGCTGCGGCAGAGGCAGGCGTTCGTCGAGACGACCCGCCTGAACTGCCAGCTGACCGAGCAGGCCGCCGAACTGAGACGCAGCCGCGACGAGATGGAGCACCTGGCCACCCACGACGGTCTGACCGGACTGCTGAACCGGCACGGGTTCTACCGGCTGCTGCGTGAGGCGGCGCCCGACACGGAACTGACGATCCTGATGATCGACCTGGACGGATTCAAGCCCGTGAACGACACCTTCGGGCACGCGGCGGGTGATCTGGTGCTGCGCGAGGTGAGCGCGCGCCTGCGGGTGCTGGCGGGGCCGTCGTTCGTTCCAGCGCGGCTGGGCGGTGACGAGTTCGCGCTGGTCAGCCTCTGCCCGCAGCGCTTGGAGGCGGCGGCGCAGCGGGCGGCGAGGGTGGTGCAGCGGCTGGGGGAGCCGTACGACGTGCCGGGCGGATCGGCGCGGCTGGGCGCGTCGGTCGGGGTGGCCGCGCAGGTGGCGCAGGACGGGGAGACGCTGCTGCAGCAGGCGGACGCGGCGCTGTACCGCGCCAAGCGGGCGGGCGGGGGCCGCCTGGAGGTGGCGGCGGTCACGGCCCGCACCCCGGGATGGACACCGGCCGGCTGAGCGTGACGTCCGGCGCGGCGCGGGCGTTGAGGTGCAGGGGCGGCGCGGGCGTTGAGGTGCAGGGGCGGCCGCAGCGTGAAATACGCTAGGTTCGGGTGCATGAGGCGTTCGTGATCAGCGCGATGATGGTGGCCGTGATCGGCGTGGGCCTGCTGGCCGGGGTGCTGGGTGCCATCCTGGGACTGGGCGGCGGCGTGGTGGTCGTCCCGGCCCTGGAGTTCGTGCTGCCGCACTTCGGGCGGGACATCACGATCGCGCAGGCGGTGGCGGTCAGTCAGATCGGGGTGCTGGCGGTCGGTCTGAGCGGCGCGGCCAGTTACCTGCGGCAGGGGCTGGTGCGCGCCCGGACCGGGTACCTGCTCTCGCCGTACACGATCGTGGGTGGGGCGGCCGGGAGTTTCCTGGGCCTGATCCTGCCGGCGCGGGCGGTGGCGACGGTGTTCGCGCTGCTGCTGCTGTACTCCGCGTACAACCTGCTGAGGGGCCTGAAACGGGTGGAGGTCGAGCGCCCCCCCAGTCGCCTCGTGCCGCCCGCCATGACGTTCGCGGGGGTCATGAGCGGTCTGCTGGGCATCGGCGGGGGCACCGTGCAGGTGCCGGTGCTGAACCTGCTGGCGGGCGTGCCGATCCGGCAGGCGATTGCCACGAGTACCTTCATCATGGGCCTGACGGCCGTGGGGAACGCGCTGGTGTACCAGGCGGGCGGCCTGCTGGACATTCCGCTGGCGGCCGGGATCGCGCTGGGCGTGCTGATCGGCGCGCGGGCCGGGGCGACCCTGCAGAGCCGCATTCCGGCGGCGCAGCTGAAGTTGTTCTTCAGCCTGCTGCTGATCTTCACGGCCGGGCAGCTGCTGTGGAAGTACTGGGGGCAGGCGTGAGTGCGCCGCTGCCCCCGCAGAAGCCGGACACCGAACTGGCGGGGCTGCCCGCGTGGCTGTACCCGCTGGGCTTCTGGGTGGGCGTGGCCCTGCTGGCGGTGGGCGTGCTGCTGCCCGCGTACGCGTGGGTGGGTGTGGTGTGGATCGCGTCGGTGCCGGTCCTGGCGGCCGTGTGGGTGGCGCTGGCCGGGTGGCGCGTGGACCGCCGCCTGAGCGTGGCCGCGCTTCTGGCGCTGGCGGGGCTGGCGCTGGTGTTCGGGGTCAAGCAGTTCATCGGGTAGCCCGTGTGGCCCTGCTTGCGGGCCGTATGGTGCAATGAGCGGGTGAACTGACTGGAGCTCCCGGCCCTGAGCGCGGCGCAGGTCGCGGCACTGCTGCCGGACGCACCAGATGGCGTGGCGTGGCGCAGTGTGCAGTGGCTGGGCATGGGCAGTGATCACCACGCCTTCGCGCTGGACCGTGCGCGCGTGCTGCGCCTGCCCCGCTGGCCGGGTGAGGGAGAGGCGCTGCGCCGCGAGGCCCGGCTGCTGGCGTGGCTGGCCCCCCGGCTGGGTGGCGCGGCGCTGCCGGAGGTGCTGCACCTGGGGACCGCCTCGCCGCTGGCCCCGGAGGGCTTCAGCGTGGCGCGGCGTGTGCCGGGTCGGTCGGGTCTGGGGGGCTCGCTGACCGATCCGGCCGCCCTGGGGGGTGCGCTGGTGCGCTGGCTGGCGGATCTGCACGCCCTGAACCCGCAGGGGTCGGGGCTGGAACTGGACCTTGACCCGTCCGGGCACGACTGGCGGGACGCCGCACTGAACGATCTGGAGGCAGCGGCGGGGGCAGGGGTGCTGCCGGACCTCCGGAAGGCCGTGCCGGTGCCCATCCACGGGGATTTCGCGGCCGAGCACGTCTCCCTGGACAGGCAGGGTCGGCTCTCGGGGGTGCTGGACTGGTCGGACGCGGCGCTGGGCGATCTGGCGCGGGATCGGGCGGGCCTGATCCACTGGGGGGACGCGGCGCTGCTGGCGGCGGCCCGCGTACCTGCGGGCGGGACGGCGCGCGCTGGACGGGCTGCGGGTGTGGTGGACAAACGCCCCGACCCCGCCGTAAACTTGAACCGAGTCTAATTTTAAGTGAGCCCCTCAGGAGGTCGCATGAAGATACAGAAAGCTGCCGTTATCGGCGCGGGCGTGATGGGTGCCGCCATCGCCGCGCAACTCGCCAACGCCGGGATTCCCGTGATGCTGCTGGACATCGTCCTGCCGGACAACCCCGACCGGAACTTCCTGGCCAAGAGCGGCATCCAGCGCGCCCTCAAAGCCCGCCCCGCCGCCTTCATGGACCCCGCCCGCGCCGCCCTGATCACGCCCGGCAACCTCGAAGACAACCTCAAGGACCTCAAGGACGCCGACTGGATCCTCGAGGCGATCATCGAGAAACTCGACGCCAAACGCAGCCTCTGGGAACGCGTCGAGAAGGTCGCCAAGAAGACCGCCATCATCTCCAGCAACTCCAGCGGCATCCCCATGCACCTCCAGATCGAGGGCCGCAGCGAGGACTTCCAGCGCCGCTTCGTGGGCGCGCACTTCTTCAACCCGCCCCGCTACCTGCACCTGCTGGAAGTCATCCCCACCCCCAAGACCGACCCCAAGGTCACCGAGACCTTCAGCGCCTTCGCGCAGACCACCCTCGGCAAGGGCGTCGTCGTCGCGAACGACGTGCCGGGCTTCGTCGCCAACCGCATCGGCGTGTACGGCATCGTCCGCGCCATGGACCACATGGTCAAGGCCGGACTGACCCCCGCACAGGTCGACCAGCTGACCGGCCCCGCGCTGGGCCGCGCCTCGTCAGCCACCTTCCGCACCGCCGACCTCTCGGGCCTGGACATCATCTACCACGTCGCCAGCGACCTCGGTAAGGCCACCCCCGACGACGAGGACTTTACCCTCACGCCCGCCTTCCGCACCCTCGTCGAGGAGAAGAAGATGCTGGGCGACAAGACCGGCAGCGGCTTCTACAAGAAAACCAAAGGCGCAGACGGCAAGACCAAGATCCTGAACCTGAACCTCGACACCTTCGAGTACGAGGACCAGGGCCGCGTCAAGGTCGCCGCCGTGGACGCCATCAAGGGCCGCCCCCTGGCCGAGCGCGTGAAAGCCCTGTACGCCGCCGAAGGCAAGGAAGGCGAGTTCCTGCGCGGCGTCATGAACGACGGCTTCTGGTACGCCGCCAAGATGGCCGGCAACGTCAGCAACCGCCTCCAGGACATCGACAACGCCCTCAAGTGGGGCTTCGGCTGGGAACAGGGTCCCTTCGAGACGATGGACACCCTGGGCGTGCAGACCGTCATCGCCAACCTGGAAGCCGAGGGCCGCACCCTGCCCCCCCTGCTGGCCGCCATGAAAGAGTCCGGCCGGGACGCCTTCTACGCGGGCGACGAGACCGTCACCCCCGAAGGCCAGCCCACGAAGTACGAGGCGCCGTACTTCATCCTCACCGACCTGAAAAAAGACGCCACCAAGGTCATCAAGAAACGCGCCGGAGCCAGCGTCATCGACCTCGGCGACGGCGTGCTGCTGGCCGAATGGCACGCCAAGATGAACGCCCTCGGCGAGGACCAGCTGCGCACCGTGCAGGACGCCCACAAGCTCGTGCAGGACATGGGCTACGCAGGTCTCGTCATCGGCAACCAGGGCGAGAACTTCAGCGCCGGAGCGAACCTCCCCCTGATCCTCGCGCAGGCCCAGGCTGAAGAATGGGACGAACTGGACGACATGATCAAACAGTTCCAGCAGGTCACCACCAGTCTGCGCTTCAGCCCCCACCCCACCGTCGCCGCGCCCTTCGGCCTGACCCTCGGTGGCGGCGCAGAATTCACGCTGCACGCCGACCACGTCGTCGCCAGCGCCGAACTGTACATGGGCCTCGTCGAAGTCGGCGTCGGCCTCATCCCCGGCGGCGGCGGCACCAAGGAAATGCTCCTGCGCTTCACCGACATGCAGCAGCCCGGCCAGCGCCTCGGCGCGACCCTGCTGCCCGCCGTGCAACGCGCCTTCGAACTCATCGGCACCGCCAAGGTGAGCACCAGCGCCCTCGAAGCCCGCAACCTCGGCTTCCTGCGCGACACCGACACCGTCGCCATGAACAAGAACCACATCCTGCAGGACGCCAAACGCCAGGTCCTCGCCTTGGCCCCCGGCTACGTGCAACCCACCCCCCGCCAGGACATCCCCGTCATGGGCGACGCCGCCATCGGCGCCATCAAGAGCGCCCTGCACGGCATGCACGAAGGCGGCTACATCACCGACTACGACCTCGTCGTCAGCGAACAGCTCGCCCGCGTCCTGTCCGGCGGCACCGGCAACAACCGCGCGGCCAAAGTCAGCGAAGGGCACCTCCTCGACCTCGAACGCGAAGCCTTCCTCACCCTCCTAGGGAAGAAAGGCACCCAGCAACGCATCGAGCACATGCTCAAGACCGGCAAACCGCTCAGGAACTGAGCCCCACCTCTCCCTCCCCCTTCAGGGGGGAGGTGCCCCGCAGGGGCGGAGGGGGTGAGTCAGCAGCGCTGCGGGCCACCCCCACCCGGCCTCCCCCCTGAAAGGGGAGGAGCAAGTCACCTCCGCCCCGCGCCTTCTGCAAGGATGACCCCATGACCCGCCTGACCGACCGACTCCTGAACGTCCGTAAACGCCGCGCCCTCGGCTGGGCCGCCCTGGCCTACGCCGGGGTGGTGCTGGCGGGTGCATTCCTGGGGGCGGAGATCACGTTGCGTAGCAAGACGCGCCGCGTGAAGGGCGTGATCGTGCCGGTGGGTCGGCGGGGGAACAGTGTGTTCCTGCCGGCCAGCAGCGAGACGCTCTCGCGTGGTCCGATCGGGATCGTGCCGCTGCTCCCGAACAAGGGGCACGCGGTGCTGGGCGAGCGGCAGGTCGTGGGCACCCTCGTGCGCCGCCCGGTGCAGGAGGAACGTGGCGTGCTGCCCAACGGGGCGCTCGCGTGGGCCAGTACGTTCGTGTACAACGGCACGCCCGCGCAACTGGGCGTGGCGTTCGAGCACACGGCCGTTCACACGCCGCTGGGTGACATGCCCGCGTGGCACATTCCGCCCAGTGGGGACGTGCCGGGCCGTGCGGACACGCTGGTGATCGTCATTCACGGTCACGGGGGTCAGCGCGCCCAGGCGTTGCGGATGCTTCCGGCGCTTCAGCGCACCGGGTCCGCCAGCCTGTTCGTCACGTTCCGCAACGCGCACGGCGCTCCGGCCTCCCCGCAGGGATACCTGACGCTGGGCGACCAGGAAGCCGAGGACGTGCTGGCCGCGCTGCACTGGGCCAGAGACGCCGGGTACAAACGGGCCGTGCTGTACGGATTCTCGATGGGCGGCAACATCGCCCTGAGCGTCCTGCGGCAAAAGCACCGTCCGTACCCGCTGCCGATCCTGGGCGTCATGCTGGACTGCCCCGCGCTGGACTGGCGGGACACCATCCGCTCGCAGGGCGTCCGCTTTGGCATTCCGAACTTCATGGCGCGGCACGTGGCCCGCTTCGTCGAACGGATCGTCACGCGCCGCAGCGGTCAGGACTTCGACACCGTCGACCAGATCGCCGCCGCGCCCACCTTCGACGTGCCCATGATCCTGTGGCACGGCACCCGCGACCGCACCATCCCCGTCGAGCAGGCCGACCGTCTGGCCGCCGCCCGCCCCGACCTCATCGAATACCACCGCGTGGAAGGCGGCAAGCACATCCGCGTGTGGAACATCGACCCCGAACAGTACGACGCCCAGCTCGAAACCTTCATCGCCCGCGTGGTGCCGGAGGTAGAAGCGTGAGTATGTTCGTAGCCGTTCAGGTCATTTCCATTGAGTGGGGCAAGGCGGCCAGAGGAGGAGAGATGGCCACTCGGCGCGTTCAGGCGATAGGTCGCTTTGAGCGTTCGTTGCCTTTCCCCAAGCCGAAGACTGTTGCCATGATTCAACGTGTGGGGCTCTCAGATTGGGATGGATTTGAGAAGGCAGCTGAGCGCGTTTCCGAATACGAATCGTTAGATTCAGCCAATCCGCCGGAGCTGTACTTCGATCTTGACCATCGGGGACTTCAGGTCCAGGCTCATTCACCCCACCCGTCTGGAATGGAAAAGCCTATTCTTCTGAATCTCAATGAAACAGCCCGGTTTGAATGGAATGGGCGGATTGTATACGAGGAAACCTGGAGATACAGCCAGACCAGAGTCAATGTCGCGCTAACGGAGCGGCCTGTGCAAGCCAGTTTGTTTCAAAAGCCACCTACTTACGAAATTTCAAACCTCTCTCAGCTCTACTAAGGAGTAACCCTAATGCGTGACGCTGTTATTGTTTCTGCTGTTCGGACGCCCGTTGGGCGTGGTATCAAGGGCACCCTGGCGAACACCCGCCCTGATGATCTGGCGGCGCTGGTGCTGAACGAGGCCGTGAAGCGTGCCGGGATCGACGCGGCGCTGGTCGAGGACGTGTACTTCGGGTGCGCGATCCCCGAGGCCGAGCAGGGTCTGAACATCGCGCGTCTGGCGGCGCTGCGTGCCGGGATGCCGGACAGCGTGGGTGGTGTGACCATCAACCGTTTCTGCTCCAGTGGGTTGCAGACGATTGCGATGGCGGCGGCCGCCATTCAGACCGGTCAGGCGGACGTGATGCTGGCGGGCGGCGTGGAGAGCATGAGCATGCTGCCCATGAGCGGCCACAACCCCAGCCCGAACCTGGACCTCGTGGACGCCCGGCCCGGCGCGTACATCGGCATGGGCATGACGGCCGAGAACGTCGCCGCGAAGTACGGCATCAGCCGTGAGGATCAGGATGCGTTCGCGTTCCGCAGCCACCAGCGGGCGGCGGCGGCGCAGGACGCCGGGAAGTTCGATGCCGAGATCGTGCCTGTGCCGGTGCGCGTGGACAAACTGAAGGGCACGAAGATGAAGTCCGAGACCATCAACTTCGACAGGGACGAACTGATCCGCCGGGACGCGAACCTCGCGGACATGGCGAAGGTCCGCCCCGCGTTCAAGGCGACCGGTTCGGTCAGCGCGGCGAACAGCAGCCCGTTCAGTGACGGCGCGGCCGCCGTGCTGATCATGAGCGCCGAGAAGGCGCAGGAGCTGGGCCTGAAACCCCTGGCGAAGTTCGTGGGCTTCGCAGTGGCGGGCGTGGAGCCCGAACTGATGGGCATCGGCCCCGTGAAGGCCGTGCCGAAGGTGCTGGCGCAGACCGGCCTGACCCTGGACGACATTGACCTGATCGAACTGAACGAGGCGTTCGCCGCGCAGTCCCTGGCCGTCGCGCGGGAACTGGGCCTGAACCAGGAGATCATGAACGTCAACGGCGGCGCGATCGCCCTGGGCCACCCGCTGGGGTGCAGCGGCGCGAAGCTCGCCACGACCGCCATCTACGAACTGCAGCGCCGTGGGGGCGGGAAGGCCCTGATCACCATGTGCATCGGCGGGGGCATGGGTGCCGCCGGGATCATTGAGGTGTACGGCGCGCAGCAGGCCGCCGACTGACCGCAGCATTCAACGGCAGTGGTTGAGGGTGCAGTCGAGGGGCGCGCTGTTGGCTCCTTGATGGAACTGGAACCCTGAACGTACGTGTGGCAGGGTGCCCGCCGGGAAGGGAGCGCCCTGCTTCACGTACATATGTTCATGTGCCGTTAAGCATCCGGGCTGGAGGGCCGATCTGGCTTTAACATGTAAAGCAAGTTCGTCGCTTCCGTGCGGCGGGGTGCGGTTCCCATAAACCGCTCGGGTGGAGTCAGGTCAGGTTGGCCTGACTCCATGTCGTTTTGTTCCGCCTGTCGTGTGTTGACTGTGGGCTGTCTGGAGGTGATGGTGATGATCAAGGGAATGCGTGTGTGGTTGCCGGTGGTGACCCTGTGTTCGGGAAGTGCGCTGGCCGCGAATTCGGCGGGAACGGCGGACCTGCTGTTCGGGCTGTTCTGGGTCGTGCTGGCCGCGGCGGTGTTCGGGACGGTTGCCTCGAAACTGGGCGTGCCGGCGGTGGTGGGGCAGGTGCTGGCCGGAATCCTGATCGGGCCGAGCGTCCTGAGTCTGGTCCGACCGGACGAGTTCCTGCTCAGTCTCGCGGAACTGGGGGCGGTGTTCCTGCTGTTCATGGTGGGTCTCGAAACCCGTTTCCGTGACCTGCTGGCCGTGGGGAAGGAGGCGCTGCTGGTGGCGGTGCTGGGCATCGTGATTCCGCTGGCGCTGGGCTTCGGTTTCGGTCTGTGGCAGGGGCAGGAGAACGTCAGTGCGCTGTTCGTGGGGACGGCCCTGGTGGCCACGTCGGTGGGCATCACCGCCAAGGTCTTGCAGGAGATGGGCGTGCTGGACGCCCGGTTCGCGCAGGTGATCCTGGGCGCGGCCGTCATCGACGACATCCTGGGCCTGACCCTGCTGGCGGTCGTGAGCGGCCTGGGTGCCGGGGAGAGCATGAGTGCCGCGCAGGTGGGCCTGATCCTGGGCCTCAGCGTGGGCTTCGTGGCGCTGGTGCTGGCGGTGGGCATCCCGCTGATCCGCCGCTTCCAGCCCCGGCTGCAGAACCTGAGCCTGTCGCGCATGTTCAACGTGGCGATCGTGGTGGGCCTGGGCGTGGCCGCCCTGAGTACCGTGGCGGGCCTCGCGCCGATCATCGGGGCGTTCCTGGCGGGCATGGTGCTGGCCGAGGTGAAGGACGAGGTGGAATTCGAGTCGAAGGTACACGCCCTGGAGTCCTTCCTGGCGCCGGTGTTCTTCGTGGTCGTCGGGCTGCAGCTGGACCTGAGCGTGCTGGGCACGCCCACCGTGATCGTCGCGGGCCTGATCCTGACGGTGCTGGCCGTGATCGGTAAGGTCGCGGGCGGCCTGCTGGGTGCGCGCAGCATGGGCGGGCAGCAGGCGCTGCTGGTCGGCGTGGGCATGGTCCCGCGCGGCGAGGTCGGCCTGATCGTCGCCAGCCTGGGCCTGAGTGCCGGGATCATCAATGCGAACGTGTACGCCGAGGTCCTGCTGATGGTGCTGCTCACGACCGTCCTGGCCCCGCTGGCCCTGCGGGTCCTGGCCCGCCGGGCCGGACCGGAAGCCACAGCCGCGAAAGCCTGAGCGAAGCCCGGCCCGTGCGGTACGCTGGGGGGATGCAGGACGCCGCTCCCACCCCCCGTTCCCGCCTGAGACTGCGGGTCTCTCCGGCCGCCGAGACGCACATCCGCGCCGGGCACCCCTGGGTGTACGAATCGAGCCTGCGGGACCAGAACCGCGAGGGCGACGCCGGTGAACTGGCCGTGATCTACGACCGCCGTGACCGGTTCCTGGCGATCGGGCTGTTCGACCCGGACAGCCCGCTGCGTGTGCGGGTGCTGCACCACGGCTCCCCGGTCACGCTGGACGACGCGTGGTGGGCGGCCCGACTGGACGCCGCCCTGCTGCGCCGCGCCCCGCTGTTCGGCCCGGACACCGACGGGTACCGCGCCGTGAACGGCGAGTCGGACGGCTGGCCCGGACTGGTCGTGGACCGCTACGCGGACACGCTGGTCGTGAAGCTGTACACCGCCGCGTGGTTCCCGCACCTGGAACGCGTGCTGGACCTGTTGGAATCCCGCTTTCCCGGCAGTGGGGTCGTGCTGCGCCTGAGCCGCAACATTCAGGTGCGTGCCGCCGCCGCCGGCCTGCACGACGGTCAGGTACTGGCGGGCGCCGTCCCGGACGGCCCGGTGGTGTTCCACGAGACCGGACTGGCCTTCGAGGCGGACGTGCTGCGCGGCCAGAAGACCGGGTTCTTCCTGGATCAGCGCGAGAACCGCCGCCGGGTCGAGCGGTACGCCCGTGACCGGCGGGTGCTGAACGCCTTCTCGTTCAGTGGGGGCTTCAGCCTGTACGCCGCGCGGGGCGGCGCGGCCGAGGTGGTCAGCCTGGACCTCAGCGCCCACGCCCTGCGCAGCGCGCAGCGCAACTACGCCCTGAACCCGAAACTCACCGCGCCGCACGAGACGGTGCAGGCCGACGTGTTCGAATGGCTGACCGAAACGCGCCGCGAGTTCGACCTGGTGATCCTCGACCCGCCCTCACTGGCGCGGCGTGAGGCGGAACGGACGGGCGCGATCCGCGCGTACGGCAAACTCGCCTCCGACGGCATCCGCCGTCTCGCGCGGGGTGGGATTCTGGTCAGCGCGTCGTGCTCCGCGCACGTCAGCGCCGAGGAATTCTGGGCGGCGGTGCGCGAGGCCGCCGACCGCAGCGGCCGCCCCTGGAAGGAACTGCACACCAGTCAGCACGCGCCCGACCACCACGCGACCTTCGCGGAGGCGCAGTACCTCAAGGCGATCTTCATTCAGCTCGACTGATACGGACTCCGATTGAACGGCTTTGTAAGCCATTCAATCGGAGTCCGTATTACAGCAGTTTCTGCACGGCTCCGAACGCCCAGGTGCCGACCAGGGCGGCGGCCAGCACGATCAGCATCGGCAGCAGGCTGCTGCCCAGCAGCGCGAAGATCGGTCCGGGGCACACGCCGGCCAGGCCCCAGCCCAGTCCGAAGATCAGGCCGCCCAGCACGTAACGGCGGGTGGGGCCGTCCTTTGCCGGAACCCGGATGGTCTCGCCGTTCAGGGCGCGCCGTCCGGAACGGCGCAGCAGCGTGGTGGTGATCACTCCGGTCAGGACGGCGCTGCCCATCAGGCCGTACATGTGAATGGACTGAAAGCGGAACATCTCCTGTATGCGGTACCAGCTGGCCGCCTCGGATTTGATCAGCAGCACGCCGAACAGCAGTCCGGTGATCAGGAACGGCCACTGCCGCAGCAGGTGCGCGGTGGAGGGGGGAGCGGAACGGCTGGCGGCAGAGGGCGGGGTGCTGATCATCAGTTCACCTCAGGAACAGGGGCAGCAGCAGGTTGGCGCTGAGAATGCCACCCGCGAAGAAGGACGCCGTGGCGATCAGGCTGGGCCGCTGCAGGGTGCTGAGGCCCGTGATGGCGTGCCCGCTGGTGCAGCCACCGGCGTAGCGGGTGCCGAAGCCCACCAGCAGACCGGACAGGATCAGCAGCGTCCACGTGCCGGGGCGGGACAGGTCGGTCAGCTCGGCGGGCAGCAGGCCGGGCTGCACGGTCACGCCCAGCGCGCCGAGGCTCTGCACGGCCGCGCCGGACAGCTGCGCGGGCTGCGGGTCGCGCAGCAGCGTGGCGGCCACCACGCCCCCCAGGATCAGGCCGGCGGCGAACATCAGGTTCCAGCTCTGGGCCCGCCAGTCATACCGGAACAGCGCGGGCTTGAGGGAGTCGGGCAGCAGGATGGCGCAGGCGTGGCGCAGGTTCGAGGAGATCCCGAACGCGCGGTTGCCCAGCAGCAGCAGCAGCGGCACGGTCAGGCCGATCAGGGGGCCGCTCACGTACCACGGCCAGGGTTCCTGAAGCACGCGCAGCAGCTCAGGCACGCGCGGCCTCCTGCGCGGCCATGCACCGCGCGAAGGCGTCTTTCAGGGCGTTGCCGGCCTGCTCGTGAATGGTCAGTTTGATCTTCACGACCATCTTCGGGACCAGTGCGCCCAGTTCGGTCAGGTCACGGCAGGCCGAGAGTTTCGCGGCGTGCGGCGCGGCCTGGCCGCCCAGGTGTTCGTTCAGGACGCCCTGAAGGTACGCGGTGATGTCCGGCAGGGTGTGCGGCGCGGATTCCGGGATGGTCGGCGCAGCGGGGCCGGGCAGGGCGTCGTCCGGCAGGGCGTTCAGGGCCGCCTGAGCTTCCCGCACCAGCTGTTCCTGCAGCTGCGGGGGCAGCGGGGTGGTGGGCGCGGCCGGGGTGGCGGCGGGGGCCAGCAGGTTCAGCTGCTGCAGGTCTTTCAGGGCGCCCTGCAACTCGCCGAGCGGCAGGCGGGTCAGCGCGGCGACCTCCTCCAGGGCGCGGCGGCCGTTGCACATCATGTAGACCCGCAGCTGTTCCCGCGTCAACTGAAGGCCGTCCGGGCGGGGAAGTCGCTCGTAGATCATTATTCCAGGGTTCCCAGCACGTCACGCACGAGGTTCAGCACCAGGATCACGAACACCGCGCCCAGCAGCAGGATCACGGACAGGATCATCAGCGAGCTGTCGGCGGGACGGCCGAACACCAGGGCGCCCACCACCAGGTAACTCAGGGCAAACACGGCGATCATGGCAAGCAGCTGCGTGAGGCGCGTGCCGATCAGCCCGCCGGACGCCCTTGATTTCAGCTGGTACCCGAAGAAGGTGCTGTAGGCCATGATGAGGAAACCGGCGGCGATGAGTGCGATGGTCATGTGAGGTGCTCCTTGAACGAACGGGAGAGGGCGGAAAAAAGGCAGTGAAAACCGTGGCCGCCCGGCAGGGGAGGCCGGTGGCTCAGGCACCTGAAGTGGTGCCTACCTGAGTGCTTCGATCTCAAAGTATGAAAAATCTCTCTTACGGCGGCATGACACGCCATCCCCTCTGGGGACGCACCCAGCGGGGGTTTTTAAGACTCCGGGGGGGGATCTCCCCCCGGACCGGGCGCCCGGGAACCCCGGCCCCGCTTCTGATACGGATTCCGTTTGTTTCGCCGACAATCCGGAAGTTCACCGGATTGCCAGCTCCACGTCCGGAACCCGCTTCTCTCCTACTCTGCGGAGCAGCTCTCCGAGTCGCATCCGCTCGGATTGAATGGTCTTTGCAGCCCATTCAATCGGAGTCCGTATGACTCCGCGTACCGTGCCCCGGGCGTACCATGCGGGCGTGCCGGACCTACCTGCGCCCCCGCGCAAGATCATTCACGTGGACATGGACGCCTTCTACGCCTCGGTCGAGCAGCGCGATCACCCGGCCTTGCGCGGCGTTCCGGTGGCCGTCGCGTGGGGCGGGCGGCGTTCGGTGGTCCTGACCGCCAGTTACGAGGCCCGCCCGTTCGGGGTGCGCAGCGCCATGCCGCTGTACCGCGCGCTGGAACGCTGCCCACACCTGACGGTGGTCGAACCGCGCTTCGAGGCGTACCGGGAGGTCAGCCGCCAGATCCGCGCGGTCTTCCACGCATTCACGCCGCTCGTCGAGCCGCTCTCGCTGGACGAGGCGTACCTGGACGTCACCGCGCCCCTTCAGGGCGGTCCCAGCGCCACCCGCATCGCGCAGGCGATCCGCGCCGACATCCGCGCCCAGACCGGCCTGAGCGCCACGGCCGGGGTCAGCGTGAACAAGTTCCTGGCGAAACTCGCCAGCGGCATGAACAAACCCGACGGCCTGACCGTCATCCTGCCGGATCATGTACGCGCCCTGCTGGACGCCCTGCCTGTCGGTGACCTTCACGGGATCGGTCCGGCCACCGCCGCGAAACTCGCGGGCATGGGCATTCATACCGGGGCGGACCTGCGCGCCGCCCCGGAGGCCGCGCTACGTGACCGGTTCGGCGTGCACGGCGCGTACTTCTCCCGCATCGCGCGCGGCCTCGACGACCGCCCGGTGCAGCCGGACCGCCCGCACAAGAGCGTCGGGACCGAGGAGACCTACGGGCACGACCTGCGTGGCCTGGAAGCCGTCACCGCCCGCCTGCCAGTTCTCGCGCAGGGAGTCGAGCGCCGCCTCGAACAGGCGGGTCTGGCGGCGCGCACCGTCATCCTGAAACTGAAATTCGACGACCGCAGCGTCATCACGCGACGCGTCACGCTGCCCTGGCCGGTCAGTGCCGCCCCGGACCTCGCCCGCGCCGCCACCCGCCTCTTGACCCCCGACCTGCTCGCCGGGCGCGGCGTCCGGCTGGCGGGCATCACGGCTGCCAGCCTCGTTCCCGCCGGGCAGCGGCCCGCGCAACCGCTGCTGCTGGGCGGCCCCGGGGAGGGGGTAGAGTCGGGCGGTGACTGAGTCGATGCGCGCCGTGATCCTGGACCTGGACGACACCCTCTTCGACGACACGGCCTGCACGCACGCGGGCCTGCGCGCCGTGGCGCATGCGCACGGCCTGAGCGTGGACCCGGCGGAGCTGTTCGCGCGGCACGCGGCGCACATCCGCGCCATCGACCCGCTGCTGTTCCGGGGCGAGCTCACCGCGCACGGCGCGCGGGTGCGGCGCTTCACGGGCCTCCTGACCGAGCTGGGTGTGCCGGATGCGGACGGCGAGGCGGCGACCGTCACGTACCGCGAGGCGTACCGCGAGCACTGGCAACTGCTGCCCGGCGCGGCGGACGTGCTGCGGGACCTGCGGGCCGCCGGGCTGCGGCTGGCGGTCCTGACGAACTACGTGCGCGAGGTGCAGGGCCAGAAACTCGCGCACTTCGGTCTGGACGCCCTGGTGGACGCCGTGCTGTGCGTGGAGGACGTGCCCGCCGCCAAACCCGACCCGCGCGCGTACCACGCCGCCTGCGCCGCGCTGAACGTCACGCCCGCGCAGGCCGTGATGGTCGGGGACTCCTGGGAGAAGGACGTGCAGGGCGCCCGCCGGGCCGGACTGCGCGCCGTGTGGGTGAGCCGCCTCGCAACGCCAGCCCCGGACGCCGGTGTGCCGGTCGTGTCGCGACTGCCGGACCTGCCTGCCGCGCTGGGCGTACAGGTCCTCACTCGCGGGTGATGACGGACACGTCCACGTTGCGGGTCTGCCGCAGCACCGAGCGGATGATGTCCCCGCGCAGGAATTCCTCCCAGCGGGAGCGGCTGCTCTCGCCCAGCACGACCTGCGTGGCCTGCGCGGCCTGCACGTGCCGGATCAGGGTGGCCGCCACGCCGCCCGCCGGGTCGAGCACGATGAACTCCCCGCCCAGCGCGACCGTGACCGCGCGGAAGGTGTCGAGCAGCCGCGCGCGTTCGGCACTGATCCGCCCGGACCGCACGGTCACGACCTGAAGGTCGGCGTGCAGGCGCTGCGCGAGCTGCCCTCCCCGGCGGATCAGGCGCGCGCCGGTCTCCTCGGCGGCCACGGCGACCACCACCCGCTCCTGCACGCCCAGACGATCATGCACGCCCAGCCCCGCCCCCAGGTCGGCCGCGCCCTGCTCGACGACGTGCGCCACCTGCCGCAGCGCCAGTTCCCGCAGCGCCGTCAGGTTCGGCAGCGTGAAGAAGTTCGACAGGGCGTGCTCGGCCCGCTCCGCGCCGTACACCGCGCCGGACCGCACCCGCTCGCGCAGGTCGGCGGGCGTCAGGTCCACCAGCACCAGTTCGTCCGCCCCGCCCAGCACGGCGTCCGGGATGCGCTCGCGGACGCGCACGCCGGTCAGGCGCGCCACCGTGTCGTGCAGGGAGTCCAGGTGCTGCACGTTCACGGTGGACAGCACGTTCACGCCCGCGTCCAGCAGCGCCTCGACGTCCATCCAGCGTTTCTCGCGTGCGCTGCCCGGCGCGTTCGAGTGCGCCAGTTCATCCACGAGCACCACGTCCGGACGGCGCGCGATCAGGCCCGCCACGTCCAGTTCACCCAGCGTCACGCCGCCCCGCACGACCTCCAGCCGCGGGAAGACCGGCAGGCCCTCGGCAGCGGCCTGCGTGAACGCCCGCCCGTGCGTTTCCAGCACGCCGATCAGGGCGTCCTCGCCGCGCTCCAGACGGTCGCGCAGTTCACTGAGCGCGCGGGTGGTCTTCCCGACCCCGGCGGCCATGCCCACGAACACCCGGTGCCGCCCCCGCACGGGGCGGGGAGCACCGGGCATCGCCAGCCGCTCGGGTTCAGGCGGCGTGACGGCTCACCGTCCCAGCCGGTCCAGGGCGAGGTTCAGTTCCAGCACGTTCACGCCCGGCTGACCCAGGCCCAGCACGCCCCGCTCGGTGTGCTCCCGCACCAGCGACTGCACCTGTGCGTCCGTCAGGCCGCGCGCACGCGCCACCCGCGCCACCTGCACCGCCGCGCCCGCCGGGGACACGTGCGGGTCGAGGCCGCTGCCGCTCGCGGTGAGCAGATCCACCGGAATCCGCGTGACGGGGATGTTCTCCCGCGCGGCGATCGCCTGCGCCTGGGCCTGCACCCGCTCCCGCAGCGCCGGGTTGCTCACGGCGAGGTTGCTGCCCGACGCGTTCACCGGGTCGTACCCGCTCCCGGCGGCGCTGGGCCGCCCGATGAAGTAGCGGTCCCCCGTGAAGGGCTGCCCGATCAGCGCCGAGCCGACCACCCGGCCCCCGTCGCGGATCAGGGAACCGGTCGCCTGCGCGGGAAACAGCGCGCCGCCCAGCGCGGTCGTCACCGCCGGGTACGCGAGGCCGCCCAGCACCAGCCACAGCGCCGAGAAGCGCAGCCACGCACCCCACCCCGGCTGGGGCGCGTCAGAAAAGTCAGGTTCAGAAAGGGCCGATGGAGGAAGGGCAGGGGAGGGCATGTCGTTCAGGGTCATGATGAAACCTCTTTGTGGGGGGCGAAGTGGGGGCCAGTCCCCCGGACCTCGCCGGGAGGGAGTGGTGTCCTGGTCCGGATTCCGTCTGTTCCGCTGACCACGCGGGAAAGCGCCGCGTGGTCAGCTCCACGCCCGGAACCCGGTCTGCTCCTGCTCTGCTTCGCAGCTCTGCGAGTCGCGTCCGCTCGGGTTGAAGGGTGAGGAACCCCTTCAACCGGAGTCATTAAGCGCCAACCAGTCCGAGCAGCACGTCGATGAGCTTGATGCCCACGAACGGCACGAGCACGCCGCCCAGCCCGTAGATCAGCAGGTTGCGGGCCAGCAGCGCGTCGGCACTGCCGGGCGAGTAGCGCACGCCGCGCAGCGCCACCGGAATCAGCGCCGGGATGACCAGCGCGTTGAAGATCACGGCGGAGAGGATCGCGCTCTGCGGGCTGCGCAGGTCCATCACGTTCAGCGGGGCCAGCGCGGGAATCTGCGTGGCGAACAGCGCGGGCAGGATCGCGAAGTACTTGGCGACGTCGTTCGCGATGGAGAAGGTCGTCAGCGCGCCGCGCGTCATCAGCAGGCCCTTGCCGATCTCGACGACCTCGATCAGCTTGGTGGGGTCGGAGTCCAGGTCGATCATGTTCGCCGCTTCCTTGGCCGCCTGCGTGCCGCTCTGCATGGCGAGGCCCACGTCCGCCTGCGCCAGGGCGGGCGCGTCGTTCGTGCCGTCGCCCATCATGGCGACCAGCTTCCCGCCGCGCTGCTCCTCGCGGATCATGGCGAGCTTGTCCTCGGGCGTCGCCTCGGCCAGGAAGCCGTCCACGCCGGCCTCGCGGGCAATGGCCTCGGCGGTCAGGGGGTTGTCCCCGGTGATCATCACGGTGCGCAGCCCCATGCGGCGCAGCTGCTCGAAGCGTTCGCGCATGCCGGGCTTCACCACGTCCGACAGGGCCACCACGCCCAGCACCCGTTCGTCACGGAGGACCACGAGGGGCGTGCCGCCCGCGCGGGCCACCTCGTCCACCAGCGGGGACAGTTCGGTGGGGACGCTGCCACCCCGCTCGCGGGCCAGCCGGGTGATGCGGTCGGCCGCGCCCTTGCGGATGCTCACGCCGCCCGCGTCCACGCCGCTCATGCGGGTCTGCGCGGTGAACTCGATGAACGCCGCGTCCGCCGGGGTGGCGGGCGTCACGCCCTGCGCGCGGGCCAGCGTCACGACGCTCTTGCCTTCCGGGGTGGGGTCCGCCGCCGAGGCCAGCGCCGCCGCGCCCGCCAGGTCCTCACCGCTCACGCCGGGCAGCGGCAGGAAGCGCGTCGCCTGACGGTCCCCGACGGTGATCGTGCCGGTCTTGTCCAGCAGCAGGATGTCCACGTCCCCGGCCACCTCGACCGCCTTGCCGCTCTTGGCGATCACGTTCGCCTGCAAGGCCCGGTCCATGCCCGCGATGCCGATGGCGGGCAGCAGACCGCCGATCGTCGTGGGAATCAGGCACACCAGGAGCGCCACGAGCGTCACCACGTCCACCGTCGCCCCCGCGAAACGCGACAGGGGCAGCAGGGTCGCCACGACGATCAGGAACACCAGCGTCAGCGCCGCCAGCAGGATCGACAGGGCCAGTTCGTTCGGGGTCTTCTGGCGGCTGGCGCCCTCGACGAGCGCGATCATGCGGTCGAGGAAGCTCTCGCCGGGCTGCGACGTCACCCGCACCACGATCCGGTCGGACAGCACGCGCGTCCCACCCGTCACGCCGCTGTGGTCGGTCCCCGCCTCGCGGATCACCGGGGCGCTCTCGCCCGTGATGGCACTCTCGTCCACCGCCGCCAGCCCCTCGATGACCTCACCGTCACCGGGAATCATCTCGCCCGCCTGCACCACGATCACGTCCCCGCGCCGCAGCCTCGTGCTCGGGACGACCTCCTCGCGGCCGTCCAGCACGCGGCGGGCCGGGGTGTCCTCACGCGCCGAACGCAGCGTGGCCGCCTGCGCCTTCCCGCGCGCCTCGGCCAGCCCCTCGGCGAAGTTCGCGAACACCACCGTGAACAGCAGCCAGACCGTCACGCCCGCCGGGTAGCCCCACGCCTGCCCGCTCGCGGCGGCCTGCACGGTCAGCAGCAGCGTCAGCACGCCGCCCAGCAGCACCACGAACATCACCGGGCTGCGCACCATGAAGCGCGGATCGAGTTTCACGAAGGCGGCCCTCAGCGCGGCGCGCATCAGCGCCGGGGCGAACACGCCCCCCTTCGGGGTTTTCTGCGGCACAGCGGTCATTTCGTCACGTCCTTCACGAGGGTCAGGGGGGCCGGACTCCACTGCGGGCCAGTCAGGGACAGCACCTGACCGTCCCTCCGCTCCGTCCGTCCCGTCGGTTGCTGCTCGCTCCGCTCGGGGTCACATCCGGGACGTGACCCGCAAAGCGTCATCTGCTCCGCCACCGGTCCCAGCACCAGCGCCGGGGCGAAGTTCAGGAGTTGCAGCAGCAGCATCACGCTCAGGAGCATCCCGGCGAACACCGGCGTGTCCACCCGCAGCGTCCCGCTGCCTTCGGGCGCGGCGCGCTTGGCGGCCAGCAGGCCCGCGATCGCCAGTGGCCCCACGATCGGCAGGAAACGGGCCAGCAGCAGCACCAGCGCGCAGCTGAGGTTCCACCAGGGCGTGTTGTCGCCCAGGCCCTCGAAGCCGCTGCCGTTGTTCGCGAACGCCGAGTTGTACTCGTACAGCACCTGCGACAGCCCGTGGAAGCCGGGGTTCGAGTTCGCCGTGACCGCCGGGTTCGCCAGGGCCAGCGCCGTGAAGCCCAGCACCAGCAGCGGCTGCAGCAGCAGGATCAGCGACGCCAGCTTGATCTCGGGGGCCTCGATCTTCCGGCCGAACAGTTCCGGCGTGCGGCCCACCATCAGGCCCGCCACGAACACCGTCAGGATCACGAACACCAGCATGTTGATCAGCCCCACGCCGATCCCGCCGTACACGTCGTTCAGGAACATGCCCAGCTGCGGCACCAGCCCGCCCAGCGGCGTGAACGAATCCAGCATGCCGTTCACGCTGCCGTTGCTCGTCTGCGTGGTCAGCGCGGCCCACAGCGCCGTCGCGTCCGCGCCCAGGCGGACCTCCTTGCCCTCCATGTTCGGGCCCAGCGCGGACAGACCGGCCAGGGCGGCGTTCGGCATCCGCTCGGCGAGCACCGCGCCCAGCGTCAGCGCCGCCGACAGCACGCTCATGACGCCCATCAGCACCAGCCCGAAGCGCGGGCGGCGCAGGAACCGCCCCGTCGCCACGACGAGCGCCAGCGGGAACAGGATGATGCTGACCGTCTCCAGCAGGTTCGACAGCGGCGTGGGGTTCTCCAGCGGCACCGTCGAGTTCGGCCCGTACCAGCCGCCGCCGTTCGTGCCTAGCTGCTTGATCGCGACCATCGGCGCGACCGGCCCCACTGGGATGGTCTGCGTGGTCACCGCCTGCCCCTCCACGGTCTGAGGCTGCACCAGCGTCGCCGTCCGCGCCCCCGCGAAGGTGCTCGGCACGCCCTGCCACGTCAGCAGCAGCGCCAGCACCGCCGCAGACACCGTCAGCAGCGCCGCGCCGCGCGTCACGTCCAGGAAGTAGTTCCCCAGGTGCGCGTCCCCGCGCAGGCCGCGCAGCACCGCGAACAGCGCCGCGAACCCCACCGCCGGGGTGAAGATCTGCAGCGCCGTGATGCCCAGCATCTGCGACAGGTACGACAGGCCGCTCTGCCCGCTGTAATGCTGCTGGTTCGTGTTCGTGATGAACGACGCCATCGTGTGCACCGCCGTGTCCCAGCGCAGGTTCGCGATGCCGTCCGGGTTCAGCGGCAGGCCGCCCTGCAGCAGGTACGTCGCCAGCGCCGTCAGGCCCACGATCACGTTCGTGCCCAGCAGCGCCCCCACGTACGCGCGCCACGACATGCCCCGCGCGGCGTCCACGCCACACGCGCGCAGCAGCCCCGCCGTCATCCGGGGCGCCGGGGCCTCCATCAGCCGGGCCATGAACAGCCCCAGGGGAAGGGCCAGCGCCAGCGCCAGCCCGTACGTCAGCAGGATATCCATCAGAACCGTTCCGCCTTCACCAGGGCGTACAGCAGATACGCGCCCAGCGCCAGCACCAGAATCAGAAGCAGTGCATTCATGCCGCCCAGCCTGCGCCGCCCCCCCACCCGGGCGGTATGCTCCGACCGGCCCACCCCCCTGGCCAGATGGCCAGTCCCCACCCCCACCCGGCGCGCCCTACCCTGAGCCCCAGACGCCCCATGACCCCCACCTCCGCCACCCCCGCCCCCACCCCGGAACGCAGCGAACGTCGCCTGCTGGCCGCCAGCGTCGCCCTGATCGTCGCGACCACCCTGACGGACATCCTGACCCCCGCGTCCCTGGTCATCGGCACCCTGGTCAGTGCGCCCCTGGCCCTGGCCGCGCTGGGTGCCAGCCGCCGCGCCACTTTGAACCTCACCGCGCTCGCCATCGCCGGGAACATCCTCGCGGGCGCCTTTAACGCCGCGCGGGACGGCGCGACCCCCACCGACCTCGGCAACCGCGCCGTCAGCATCCTGGCCGCCATCCTGGTCGGCTTCCTGAGCCTGCGCGCCCGCGAGGCCGCCACCCGTGCCGCCCGCCTGCACGAGGAGGAACGCCGACTCCAGCGCGAACGCGCCCTGCGCACCCTGATCGAGGCGGTCAGCGGGCCCCTCACGCAGGCGCAGTTCGTGACGCGTGCCGCGCACGCCCTGCAGGACTTCACGGGCGCGGCTGCCGTCGAGATCGGCAGCGTCGACCGCGCCGTGCTGCGCGAACCCCACGCCCACACCGGCCCCGGCGAGGGCAGCCTGGGCCGCCGCCTGCCGCTGGACCTGCTGGCCCGGCCCGCCACCCGCGATCCAGGGCAGGGGAGACCCGACCAGCCCTGGGTTGGACAGGTGTGGGCAGTCGGCGGCGGCGACACCTTCGTGGCCCGCCTCACCCGCCCCAGCGACCCGGAACTCCTGATCCTCCTCACCCGCCCCGCTGCCCCCCCCGATCAGCTCTCGGAAGCCGTGCAGACCCTCCAGCCGCTCCTCGACCGCACCGCGCTGCTCGACGACCTGCACGCCCGGCAGGCCCAACTCCAGGAACGCGGGGAGCTACTCCAGGACCTCATCTACTCCTTCAGTCACGACCTGCGCACCCCGCTCATGGCGAACGCCGTGAACATGCGCTCGGCCCTCAAGGGCGCCTACGGTCCCCTGCCGGACGACTACGCCGCCACGCTCCGCAACGGCCTGGACGCCAACGCCACCCTCCTGGCCCTCGCCGATCAGCTGCTGCTGGTCGCCAAGTACGAGAGCGGCCAGGAGGACAGCGAACTCCAGAGCGTGCCGCTGCGCGACCTCGTCCTGAACGTCACCGAGCAGCTGCGGCCCGCCGCCGCCGCGCGCGGCGTGACCCTTGAGACCACCCTGGACGGCGCACGCACCCGCGGCCGCAAACACGACCTGCGCCGCGCCGTGCAGAACCTCCTCGACAACGCCGTCCGCTACGCCCCACCCGGCAGCGCCGTGCACGTCACCCTGGCCCGGGCGGACGACGAGGCGATCCTCAGCGTCCTCGACAGCGGCCCCGGCGTCAGCGCCCCGCGCGTCCCCACCCTCTTCCAGCGCTTCCGCTCCGGCGGCGCCGGCGGCGGCACCGGCCTGGGCCTGTACCTCACCCGCCGCATCGCCGAACGCCACGGCGGGACCGTCACGTACGCCCGCACCGCCCGCGCCCAGAGCGTCTTCACCCTCACCCTGCCCCTGGAGGACGCATGACGCGGCTCCCGTCCGTTCCATTCACCACCCGGAACATCGCCAGGTGGCGAACTCCACTTCCGGCACCCGTTCCACTCCTTCTCGCATCCGCTCGGGTTGAACTGGTGCTGCACACCAGTCAACCGGAGGTGACATGACCACCCACGTCCTGCTCGTCGAGGATCACGCCTTCACCCGCGACGGCCTGCGAGCCGCCATCAATCTGGAGAGTGACCTGCGCGTCACCGCCGAGGCCCGCAGCGGCGAGGAGGCCCTGGACGTCCTCGCCCGCACCCAGACCGGGCCGCAACCCGTCCATGTGGCCGTGCTCGACATCGGCCTGCCCGGCATGGACGGCATCCAGACCGCCGCCGAGATCGGCCGCCGCTGGCCGCAGGTCCGCATGGTGATGCTCACCGCCCACGACCTGCGCGACGAGGTCCTGGCCGCGCTGGCGTCCGGCGCGCACGCCTACTGCCTCAAGAGCGCCGACCCGGACCTGCTGCTGCTCGGCATCCGCGCCGCCGCCTCGGGCAGCGCGTACCTTGACCCGCAGATCGCCCACCACGTGCTGGGCAGCATCCGCACGCCCCACGCGACCTCACCCCTCACCCCGCGCGAAACCGACGTGCTGCGCCTCATCGCCGACGGGCAGGGCAACCGCGACATCGCCGCGAACTTAGGCATCAGCGTCAGCACCGTGAAACTCCACGTGCAGGAGATCCTCGTGAAACTCCACGCCGCCGACCGCACCCAGGCCGCCGTGCAGGCCCTCCGCCAGGGCCTGCTGTAACCGCTCAGCGCCGCGCGATCACCAGCAGCCCAGACACGATCAACCCCGCGCCCAGCAGCATCCGGGGCGTGAGGTGCTCCCGCAGCAGCCACGCCGCGAGGAGCATCGCCACCACCACGCTCCCCTTGTCGATCAGTGCCACGGTCGCCACGTCCCCCACCTTCAGCGCCTTGTAGTAGAAGATCCACGAGAGCGCCGTCGTCACACCCGACGCGCCCAGCCACCACAGGTTCACCGCCCGCACCCCCGAGACCTCCCGCCAGGGCACGAACAACGCCGCGAACACCAGCACGAACACGAACACGAAGACCGTGCGGATCGTCAGCCCCAGCTCACCGCTGATGCCCGCCAGCCCCTGCTTCGCGATCACCGACGTGAACCCCGCGAAGAACATCGACAGCACCGCCCAGAAAACCCATTGAGGCATGACAGCAGTGTAGGGGTCATGTCGGTTCAGGGCCTCCCAGGCAACCCCGCCGTCGTGATGAGCACCCCATGATGGTTTTCGCAGAGCAGCCAGCGGAAGTTCCTGTGAACGACGTAGTACTCGCAGAATGGCACCTCCGCGACGGCTGCGGCGGCTGCCCTGGCGGTCCCCTCAGACAGCCAGAATGGATCCTGCCGTTTCGTGCCCGTCCAGTCCTCAAGCACCAGCCACACGGGGGCCTCTGGTTCGACGAGGCTGTGCAGTCAGCCGGGTGGATCTGCCGACTGTTCCTCTGGCGTGAGCTGACGGGAGTCGAGGGGGCCTTTCAGCACCGGCCAGAGCCACCGCTCCGGGGGACGATCGGCGTGCCGGGTCGTGAAGGTCGTCAGGATGCTGGCGAGGATCGCCGCGTACTGCGTGAGGCGTACAGCACGGAAGTGCTCCGGAGGGAAGTCCCGTTACCTGACGCTGGCTTCCAGTTCGGTTCTCATGGGTGCCAGGGTGAAGCGGAAGTGGCCCCGCAGGTCATGCAGGGCCAGGCCTCCGAGATGCCCTTGCCTTACGCCGGGACGGTCTCTCCGGCGAGGTGCAGCCACGTGCCCAGCACGCTGTCGGGGTTGAGGCTGACCGAGTCGATGCCCTGTTCCATGAGCCACTGGGCGAGGGCGGGGTGGTCGCTGGGGCCCTGCCCGCAGATGCCGACGTACTTCCCGGCGCGCTTGGCGGCCTGGATCGCCTGACCCATGAGGGCCAGCACCGCCTCGTTCTGCTCGTCGAACAGGTCGGCGACGAGGCCGCTGTCGCGGTCCAGCGCCAGGGTCAGCTGCGTGAGGTCGTTGCTGCCGATCGAGAAGCCGTCGAAGTGTTCGAGGAACTGGTCGGCGAGAATGGCGTTGCTGGGAATCTCGCACATCATGATGATCTTGAGGCCGTTCTTACCGCGTTTCAGGCCGTTTTTCGCGAGGATCTCGATGATCTGCGCGGCCTCGCTGACGGTGCGGACGAAGGGAATCATGACCTGCACGTTCGTCAGGCCCATGTCGTCGCGGACCTCGCGGATCGCCTCG
This sequence comes from Deinococcus depolymerans, assembly GCF_039522025.1. NCBI lineage: Bacteria > Thermotogati > Deinococcota > Deinococci > Deinococcales > Deinococcaceae > Deinococcus > Deinococcus depolymerans. Next base: position 181,164 of record NZ_BAAADB010000003.1, read on the forward strand.
CACTCCAGCGCGAAGGCCGCCGCGAAGTCCGGCGAGCGGTAGCGGCTGGCGCCCCGGAAACCGATCATGGGGTTCTCCTCGTGCGGCTCGTACGCGGCCCCGCCGATCAGGTGCGCGTACTCGTTGCTCTTGAAGTCGCTCAGGCGCACGATCACGGGCTTGGGTGCGAAGGCGGCGGCGATGCTGCTCACACCCTCGGCCAGTTTCTCGCGGAAGAAGTCGCGGGGCGTGGCGTACCCGCCCGTTTTCTCGTCGATCTGGGCGCGCACGTCCTCCGGCACGTCCGGGTAGTCCAGCAGGGCGCGCGGGTGAATGCCGATCACGTTCGAGCAGATGAATTCCACGCGCGCCAGGCCCACGCCCTCGTTCGGGAGGGCCGCGAAACTGAAGGCCCGGTCGGGTGACGCGACGTTCATCATGATCTTCATGCCGACCTCGGGCATGTTGCCCAGTTCCACGCGGTTCACGCGGAACGACACCGGCCCGGCATACACGAAGCCCGTGTCGCCCTCGGCGCAGGACACCGTGACCGTCTGCCCGCTGCGCAGCTCGCGGGTGGCGTTCCCGCTGCCCACCACGGCCGGAATGCCCAGTTCGCGGGCGATGATCGCGGCGTGGCAGGTGCGTCCGCCCCGGTTGGTGACGATGGCACTGGCGCGTTTCATGACGGGTTCCCAGTCGGGGTCGGTCATGTCGGCGACCAGCACGTCGCCGTCCTGCACCTGACTCATCTGCGCGAGGTCCGTCACGACCCGCACCACGCCGGTCCCGATGCGGTTCCCGACGGCGCGGCCCTCGACGAGCACCTCGCCCCGGCCGGTCAGTTCGAAGCGTTCCAGGGTCTGTCCGGCGCGGCTCTGCACGGTCTCCGGGCGGGCCTGCAGGATGTAGATCAGGCCGTCGCGGCCGTCCTTGCCCCACTCGATGTCCATGGGGCGGCCGTAGTGCTCCTCGATGGTCACGCACTGCCGCGCGAGTTCGGTCAGGTCGGCGTCTGACAGCGAGAAGGCCCGCTGCTCGGCGAGGGGCACGTCCTCGGTCTGCACGCCGCCCTCCGGGGCGTACGTCATCCGCCGCGCCTTGCTGCCCAGCGTGCGGCGCAGGATGGCCTTCTTCCCGCCTTTCAGGGCGGGTTTGTACACGAAGAACTCGTCCGGGTTGATGGCCCCCTGCACGACCAGTTCCCCCAGCCCGTACGCACTCGTGACCAGCACCGCGTCGCGGTAGCCGCTCTCGGTGTCCAGCGTGAACGCCACGCCGGACGCCCCCAGGTCGGTGCGGACCATGCGCTGCACGCCGGCCGACAGGGCCACGTCCGCGTGCGCGAAGTTGTGGTGCACGCGGTAACTGATCGCGCGGTCGTTGTACAGGCTGGCAAACACCAGCCGCACGTGGCGCAGCACCGAGTCGATGCCGCGCACGTTCAGGAACGTCTCCTGCTGCCCGGCGAAACTCGCTTCCGGCAGGTCCTCGGCGGTGGCGCTGGAGCGCACGGCCACGTCCGGGTCGCTCACGCCGGACTCGGCGGCCAGCGCGGCGTACCCGTCACGGATGGCCTGTTCCAGCGCGGCGGGCAGTGCGGCCGCCTCGACCTGCGCGCGGATCGTACGGCCCGCCTCGGCCAGGGCGACCACGTCGTTCACGTCCAGCGCCTTCAGGCGGGCGTTGATGCTCTCCTCGATGCGGTTTTCCTGCAGGAACAGCCGGAAGGCGTCGGCGGTCGTGGCAAACCCCCCGGGCACGCGCACCCCGGCCCCCGCGAGACCCTGGATCATCTCGCCGATGGAGGCGTTCTTGCCGCCCACGGTCTCCACGTCGGTCATCCTTAGTGTATGGAACACGCGAATCATATCCATTGCTTTTCTCCGGCTTGATGGGGATTTCCTGAAGTGGAAACGGGCGAATTAGTGTTGCAGCTCCCCGCCAGCTTACCCGAGCGACCCCGCGCGGAACGCCACTGCCCCAGTGACATCCTTCACGTGTCCAGACAGCCCGGACCCCACCCGCCGCGTATGTCACGCTGAAGCCATGCCCGAACCGCGCACCATCGTGATCGTGAGCGACCACACCGGACTCACCGCCGAGAACATCGCCCGCGCCCTGCTGGCCCACTTTCCCGGCCAGCCGCTGCGGTACCTGCGCCGCCCCTTCACTGCCGACGTGACCGCCGCCCGCGCCGTCACCCGCGAGATCACCGCCCTCGCGCAGCGCGGGGAGCGCCCCCTGGTCTTCACGACCGTCACCCGCCCGGACGTCATCCAGGAACTCCAGACCAGCCCCGCCCAGGTGTTCGACGTGCTCTCCCCGGGCCTGACCCTGCTGGAACAGGAATTCGCGCAGCCGGCCGCCCGCATCATCGGCGGCCACCACGACATGCGCGACACCCAGGAGTACCTGGGCCGCATGGACGCCCTTGATTTCGCCCTCGCCACCGACGACGGCCTGGGCGACCGCCAGTACAGCCTCGCGGACGTCATCCTGGTCGGCGTCTCCCGCGCCGGGAAGACCCCCACCAGCCTCTTCCTGGCCCTGCAGCACGGGGTGCGGGCCAGCAACTACCCGCTCGCCGAGGACGACTTCGAACGCGACAGCCTGCCCATCCCGCTCGAGCCGCACCGCGCCAAACTGCACGGCCTGACCATCGACCCACGCCGCCTGCATGCCATCCGCACGCAGCGCAAGCCCGGCAGCCGCTACGCCAGCCCCGAACAGTGCGAGTTCGAGGTCCGCCGCGCCGAACGCCTGTTCCAGCGCGCCGGAATTCCCGTGCGCGACACCACCTCCGCCAGCGTCGAGGAGATCGCCGCCGGGATTCTCAACACCCTGCGCAAGGGCTGACGCCGGGAAACGGGAAACGGGAGCGGCCGCCTGTGGCGGCCGTCGGCGTGATCCGGGTTCCGTCTGCTCCGGTCATGCGGACTCCGACTGATACGGGATTAAAGTGATTCCACGTCATTCTGATTCGCCCGGTGGCCCCCTCACCCTTCCGTCGCTTCGCTCCTCCCTCCCTCTCCCACAGGGGGAGAGGGGACAGCTGAACGAGTTCACGTTGCAAGCAAGTCAATTTAATCCCGTATGAATGGTTGGCGAGAACCGTTCAATCCGAGCGGATGCGGGTGGAAGTAAACACCGGCCGGCAGGACGCGCCTCGCCTCCGGTCAGGCCGGTGCGGCGCCGTCCTGCCGGGACAGGGTCAGGGCAGCGGCCCGCCGCCCGTGATGCAGCACGGAATCTCAAGGGACGTGGAGGAAGGCGCGGCGATCAGGGCCAGGCAGACCAGCACCAGCAGTTGATTGATCAGGGTCTTCACAGTGAAACCTCCATTCGGGAACGAGGCGGCCAGGAGCGCGCCAGGACAGGAAACCAGGGGCCGGGGCGGACGGTGGTGAACTGCGGTCAGTTTGCCGGGAAGGGGGATAACCGCCGGACAATCCGTCCGGCGCCGCGCTGCGCCCGCGCCCGGTTGGAACGGATCGGCCGGCGGTCCGGGGACCCGCGGGCCACTCCGGCCGTGCGGGGGCGCTGCCGGGCGTCCGGCCTGGCCAGGGAGACGGCCCGCGACCCTCGCCCCCGCACGGCCTCCGGGTCAGCGGCGCGCGGGCTGTTCGCCCAGTTCGCGTTGCAGGGCCAGCCGGTACGTCTCCTGGGTGTGGCGCGCCAGATGAGGGTGGCCGGCCGCTTCGAAGGCCGCCTCGGCGGCCCGCCAGGCGGATTCGAACAGGGGGTTGATCCGGGTGGCCTGCAGGTAGGCGTGCGCGGCGGCCATGGGGTCCTGCGGAAGCAGGTTCTTTCCCAGGGTCATGGCCAGCGCCTGCGCCTGGTACTCCAGACGGTCACGTACCTGCTCGGCCCACTCGGTCTCCACGCCCGGCAGGAACGGACCGGCGTACCCGACCAGCAGGGTCTGCAGGTCGGCGGTGCCGCCGTGCAGGTGACTCCCGAGCATCCGGGCAGCGTCACACTGCACGTCCAGGCGCTCCGAGACGCGGTACTGACCCCGCTGATGCGGAACCGGATCGAGGCCGCCGGGCATGAAGGGCCGCAGCGCCCCGCGCAGCGCGTGAAGCGACTGCTTGAAGTACGAGCCCAGTCCCTCGCGCGCCGAGCCGTCCCACAGGGCGGTTATGAGCGTGTCGCGTCCGGCCGGACCGTGCAGCAGCAGGTAGACCAGCAGTTCCCGCGCCTTGCCCAGCCGCACGTGGACGACCTGCCCGTTCACGTCTGCCTGGAAGCCGCCCAGCGTCCTGACCCGCAGCAGCGGCCGTTGCCGCTGGGCCAGCCGCTGCATGGACCGGCCGCCCACGCCTGCCTGCGCGCACGCGGCGTACAGCGGGGCCAGCCGGTCGGCATCCAGCCCAAGGGCCAGCTCGCCGCCCAGGTGTTCCAGGGCGCGTTGCAGGGCGGCGCTGGCCTGTGGCAGCGGCTCCCCGGAATCCCAGCGCAGGTAGGCCAGAAACGCCTGGGCGCGCAGCCGGAAGCCGTCCAGCAGCGCCACGCCGGCAGTGACCCGCTCGAAGGCCGCGCGCGCCTGTTCGGTCTGTCCGTTCCTGAAGGCCAGCAGACCGGCGTAGAAGGCCTGGATGACCTGATCGAATTCCTGCGTGGGGCGCAGCGACTCAACCCGGCACTCGAACTCCGCCCAGTCCAGCTGCTCCAGTCGCCACTGGCACTCGGCGGTGAAGGCCCGCACCGGCAGGTCCAGGCGATCACTGGCGCTGCGCTGCTGGGCCTCACTGACCCGCGCGAGGTGGGCGAGGGCCTCGCGGTACTGCTCGCTCAGCAGCCGCAGTTCCGCCGCGATCAGGTGCGCCGCCCCGGCGCGGGCGTCGCCGTGCCCGGCCGTCAACCCGATGACCTGGTCGATCATCTGGAAACTCTCCTCGGCGCGCCCCTGGAAGTACAGCCGGTAACCCAGGTCCAGCCGCAGCGAGAGGCCCTCGCCGTGACAGCCCAGCAGGTCGAACAGACGCAGCGCCTCCCGGGCATACCGGTCCTGCGTGCCGAAGTCGTCGAGGGCCGCCGCCACGCCCTGCGCGAAGTACAGCGCACGGGCGCGGCTGCGCAACTCGGACGCCGGGATGTCGAGCAGGAGCGCCCGCATGATCTCCTGCGCGGCCGGCGCCTGCCCCAGTTCCACCAGGGCCCGCGCTTCCGAGCAGCGCAACCACCAGCGGGTGAAGTCGTCCGGGGCGCTGTCCAGGCCTCGCCGCGCATGGTCCAGTCGCGCGGCAGGCTCCCGGCGGTTGCCGGCCAGCAGGCTCAGCCCCAGGTGGACGCGGGCGTCGGCCGGCGGGTGACCCAGCGCGGTCAGCAGCTCCAACTCGGCCTGATCGGTCTGCCCGGTCTCCAGCAGGGCCAGGGCCAGTTGCGCGCGGGTGCGCGGTTCAGGCGGGCGGTCGCGCAGCAGGGCAGCGACCTGCCCGAAGTGCCCCTCGCGTTCCAGGGTGTCGGCGAGGGAAGCCGGCGGGGTCACGCGGTCCCCCAGCTGCAGCTGCACGTACCATTCCCCGGCGCGGCTGAGGATCACGCGCCCGCCGCGCAGCTCGTGGCGGCTCAGCAGGTGCCGCTGGTAATTGCCCAGCCGCGTGGGAATGTCCAGCGTGCCCTGCACCGTCCAGAGGCGGACGTGTCCGCCCTGGCGCTCCACCTGCAGGTGCGCGGTGTCCAGCGAGTACGAGGCGCATTTCAGGCCGCCGCGTGACCAGTGGCGGGCGCGGTCCACCTCGGTCATCACGGCCTGTTGCAGGCAAGCCGGCAGGGGCCGGTCGTTCAGGGACGCCGGGCCTGGCCGCGGCATCCCGGCAAGCAGCGTGCCGGCCAGATCGGCGGTGGAACGGTCCGGGTGACGCCGCGCCAGCATGAGGAGCGTGTTGGAGAACCGGGACGTCAACTCCCGGGTTTCTGTCAGGGCGCGGGTGGACATGGCGTCGGGAATGAGGGTCAGACGCAGGGTGGAACACCACCTTCTGTGACATTGAGAGGGCCTGGGTTTCTAAGGACGGCTTGAGAGAAGTATGTGCCCTGTTTATCAGATGCACATCTTCCCGGTGGTGTCCCCTCCAGATCACACCCATGACCGCCGCCGTACTCAGGACCGTCTGGCAGGCAATTCCTCGCTCGCCTTGGCTGCCGGTTAACCCGTCAGGCGACACACTGCCCCATCAACGCCTGGGGGCGGCGGACCCGCTCGGTCCGCCGCCGGCGTGATCCACGGGGCCGGTCCCCGTGGCAGGAGGAACGACATGAAGTACGTATCCATGGGACTGATCAGCCTGGCCGCCCTGCTCTCCTCGTGCGGCCAACCCGACACGCCGCAGGCCACCGCGCCGGCCCACACTGGCCGGACGATCATCCTGGGCGCCCCCGGTGCCGGCGCGCAGCGCCTCGCGAACGGCGCCCGGATTGAACCGATGATGCTGCGAAGCCAGCTGCTGCCCATCGACTCGGAAATCGGGGATGGCGAGATCATCGTGCCCATCACGACCACCGACCCGGCCGCCACGCAACTGCTGAGTGCCGTTCCCGGCGACAACATCGTCAGCGCTCCCACCACACAGGCACCCTACGGGTTCGTGCGGGAAGTCACGGCCACCAGCATGCAGGGCGGCAACATGGTCATCGAGACCGTCGAGTCGAGCCTGGAAGAGAGCGTGCAGGACATGGACCTGGTCGAGGATTACAACGTTCCGCTGACCAGCCTGCAGAGCGTCGTGTACGCCGACGGCACCCGCTACGACCTGAAACCCGAGGACTTCGGCCCGGTCAACCCCAGCGTGCAGACGCTCGACCCGCAGAAGACCTTCAACATCGCCGGAATCAACAAGAATTTCGATCACAAGATCGCCGACTGCGGAACCGGCGCCATCAAACTGACCGGCACGCTCAGCGCGAACCTGCAGGGCTTCATCAACGTCAAGATCTCCTGGTTCAGCCTCAAGAAGGTCGAGGCGGGCGTGAACCTCGCCGAGAAGGCCAACCTGACCCTCGACGCGACCTGCACCTTCGGATTCACCCAGGAAGCCCACCTGCTGACCCTGAACTACGGAACGTACGTCATCTGGGCCGGTCCCGTGCCGATCGTCGTGACGCCCAGCGTGGAACTGTACGTGGGTGCCAACGGGCAGGTGACCGCGCAGGTCAAGTACACCGTCGAGCAGACCTTCAACGGCCGGTACGGCGTCGGCTGGTACAAGGGCGAGGGGTTCAGGAGCATCAGTGAGACCAGCAAGAGCTTCAATCAGAGCCTGACCATCAACGGCAGCGGCAAACTCCGCGGCTGGGTGGGCGCAAAAGCCGGGCTGAAATTCTACGGTGTGGCCTTCGCCTACGGTTACCCCAAGGCCTTCCTGGAAGGAAACGTCAGCTACGCCAACAGCCAGTTCAACTACTGCCTGGACGCCGGCCTGAGCATCGCCGTGGGCGCCCGCCTGAAGGTGCTGGGCAGGAATCTTGGCGAGTGGAGCAAGGACCTCGGTGAGACCCGGACCCAGCTGCTGTGCGGCGCGACCGGTGGTGGCGTCGTGACCCCGCCCCCGCCGGTCACGCCGCCCCTCCCCCCGCGTGAACCCATCAACCCCTGCGGTCTGGAGGTCGGCATCAATCCCCTGCGCTGCCAGATTCCCTGACCAACAGAGAACCCCTCCCGGTCCTGCAGGACCGGGAGGGGTTCTCTGTTCCTGCCGCGCCGAGCGTCCATATCATACGGACTGCCGTTTGTTTCGTTAACAGATCGGAACACCACCGATCTGTCAACGCCACGTCCGGAATCCGTTTCTCTCCTACTCGCATCCGCTCGGATTGAATGGGCTTTGCAGCCCATTCAATCGGAGTCCGTATCATACGGACTGCCGTTTGTTTCGTTCACAGATCGGAACACCACCGAGCTGTCAACGCCACGTCCGGAACCCGTCCAGCTCCTCCTCTGCGGAGCAGCCCTCCGAGTCCGTATCAGTTGAAGGTGGAGTTGAGGGCCGTGCGGCCCCCGATCGAACAGCAAACCGCTGTCAGCGGCGCGTGCGGTAACGGCGGATCAGGGTGTTGGTGGAGCTGTCGTGGTGCAGGTCGGGTTCGGAAGGCGCGTGCAGTTCCGGCACGATCTTCCCGGCGAGGACCTTGCCGAGTTCCACGCCCCACTGGTCGAAGGAGTTGATGTTCCACACCGCGCCCTGCACGAACACCTTGTGCTCGTACAGCGCGATCAGGGCGCCCAGGGTGTGGGGGGTGAGGCGGTCGGCGAGGAGGGTGTTGGTGGGGCGGTTGCCGTCGAACACGCGGTGCGGGGCGAGGTCGGCGGGGACGCCCTCTGCAAGCACCTGATCCAGCGTCTTGCCGAAGGCGAGCGCCTCGGTCTGCGCGAACACGTTGGCCATCAGCAGGTCGTGGTGCGGCGCGCCCTCCAGCGGCAGGGGGTTCAGGGTCTGGCAGAACCCGATGAAGTCCGCGGGAATCAGTTTGGTGCCCTGGTGGATCAGCTGGTAGAAGGCGTGCTGGCCGTTCGTGCCGGGCTGGCCCCAGATGACCGGTCCGGTCTGGTAATCGGTGGTCTGGCCGTCCAGGGTGACGTGCTTGCCGTTGCTTTCCATGTCGAGCTGCTGCAGGTACGCCGGGAAGTACGCGAGGTACTGGTCGTAGGGCAGCACGGCGTGGCTCTGCGCGCCCAGGAAGTTGTTGTACCAGATGCCCAGCAGGCCCAGCAGTACCGGGAGGTTCTGCTCCAGCGGCGCCGTGCGGAAGTGCTCGTCCATGGCGTGGAACCCGGCCAGCAGTTCCCGGAAGTGGTCGGGGCCGACGGCCAGCATCAGGCTCAGGCCGATGGCGCTGTCCATGGAGTACCGGCCGCCCACCCAGTCCCAGAAGCCGAACATGTTCGCGGTGTCGATCCCGAACGTCTGCACGGCGTCCGCGTTCGTGGACACCGCCACGAAGTGCCGCGCGACCGCCGCGTCGTCCTTCAGGGCTGCGAGCAGCCACGCGCGCGCACTCTGGGCGTTCGCCATGGTCTCCTGGGTCGTGAAGGTCTTGCTCGACACGATGACCAGCGTCTCGGCCGGGTCCAGGTCGCGGGTCTTCTCGGTCAGGTCGGTGCCGTCCACGTTCGACACGAAGCGCAGCGTCAGGTCCCGCTGCGCGTAGTGCCGCAGGGCCTCGAAGGCCATGACGGGGCCCAGGTCGCTGCCGCCGATGCCGATGTTCACGATGTTCTTCAGGGGTCGGCCGGTGTGCCCCAGCCAGCTGCCGGCCCGCACCTGGTCGGCAAAGGCCGCCATGCGGTCAAGGACTTCGTGAACGTCCGGCACGACGTTGCGGCCGTCCACCAGCACGGTCGCGCCTTTCGGGGCACGCAGGGCGGTGTGCAGCACGGCGCGGCCCTCGGTCACGTTGATCTTCTCGCCGGCGAACATGGCGTCGCGGCGGGCTTCCACGCCGGTCTCGCGGGCCAGGGCCAGCAGCAGGTTCAGGGTCTCGTCTGTCACGCGGTTCTTGCTGTAGTCCAGGTAAAGCCCGGCGCCCTCGGCGTTCAGGCGCTCGCCGCGCTGCGGGTCGGCGGCGAACAGGTCGCGCAGGTGCAGGGTTCGGGTGGCGTCGGCGTGGGCAGTCAGGTCCTGCCAGCTGCGGAACTGGGTGATGGTCGGCATAGGGTGTCCTCCCGGCGCGGCGGTCCTCTGGGGGCCGCGCGCCCTGTACGCCCGCGAGCATACCGCCCGTCACGGTCACGGCCCGCACGCTGTCTGGGCGCGTTCACGTTTCCCTGGTGCGCCGCTCATGAGGCCCGGTCGGTGGCGCTGGCCGGCTGACACGACCTTTCAATGTTCAGTCAGAGAATTGTGCGATTGTCCTCATTACTCTGTCCGCATGACCAGGAAGGTGAGGGACGCAGAACAATCCAGTTGGGCCCAGTGGGGGACACCCTACCTGAGGGAAGAACCCCGCGTTCAGGCGCCCGGCGCCGCGTACCGACCCGTTCAGCCCTGCGAGGCGCCCGCGCAACCCCTCTCGGGCGAGGCGCTGCGCCGCGCCCTGCTGGCCGAGGAGCAGCGGCAGGTCTTCGCGATCCTGAACCGCCTGCGCCGCGCCCGGCAACCCTGAACCGTCCTGGTTGCTCCCGCGTCTCCCGGCCCTGACCTTCCGCTGCGCCCCTGGTGCGCGGATCTCAGGGCCGGGTCGTGTCATGGGAGGTGTGGACGGGGGCCGACCTGATGGCAGACCGGCGATGAACACGCAGCGGTTGCCCGTCCCTCCTGGGGGGAGGCCGGAAGAGGGGGAGCCGGCAGGGCGCCGCGGAGGACGGTTTCCGTGAGCGCCCCCTCTGGCGCCCGGGCGGCGGCTGTTCCATTGATCGGGGTCCGTATCCGGGGTGCTGGAGGGACGCCGCCGCCCCCCCCTGCGGGTTGTTAACGAAACGGGCGGAATCCGTATCAGGTGTCAGGGATGGCGTTCCGTTTGACAGGCCGGCACCCCTTCCAATCCGGGCGGCGGCACGCTTGAATGCAGCGGTCGACCCACAAGCCTCTGCGCCGCCGGCTCCGTTCCGGCGGCGCCTGCCGCTGCCCGACCGGAGGAACCCAATCCATGACCCAGCCTGCTGCTGCCCACCTGAATGACCTGCACGACCGTGACGTGGTGATCGTCGCGGCCGTCCGCACGCCCATCGGCGCGATCCGTGGGGCGCTGTCCACCGTCCGCCCCGATGACCTCGCCGCGCACGTCATCCGCGAGGCGGTCACGCGCAGCGGGATCGACGCCACTCTGATCGAGGAGGTGATCCTGGGCTGCGCGAATCAGGCAGGCGAGGACAACCGCAACGTCGCCCGCATGGCCGCCCTGCTGGCGGGCCTGCCGGACAGCGTGGCGGGCCTGACCGTGAACCGTCTGTGCGCCAGTGGCCTGAGCGCTGTGAACACCGCCGCCCGCGCGATCCGCAACGGCGACGGGGACGTGTACGTGGCGGGCGGCGTGGAGAGCATGACCCGCGCGCCCCTCGTGATGCCCAAGGGCGCGCAGGCCTTCGCGAACGGCAACGTCACCGCGTACGACACGACGCTCGGCTGGCGCTTCCCGAACCCCGCGCTGGAGGCCCTGTTCCCGCTGGAGGCGATGGGGGAGACCGCCGAGAACATCGCAGAGCGCTCCCGCGAGGGCGCGTATGCCGGCGGCGAGATCACCCGTGAGGATCAGGACGCCTTCGCGCTGGACAGTCAGCGCAAGACGATGGACGCCCTGAACGCCGGACGCTTCAAGGGCGAGATCGTGCCCGTGCAGGTCAGGGGCCGCAAGGGCGTCACCGTGTTCGACACCGACGAGCACCCCCGCGTGACCCGCGCGGCTGACGGCTTCACCCTCGCCACCGACGAGGCCACCCTGGCGGGCCTGAAACCCGCCTTCCGCAAGGGGGGCAGCGTGACCGCCGGGAACGCCAGTGGCCTGAACGACGGCGCGGCCGCGCTGGTCCTGATGAGCGCCGCGAAGGCCCGCGAGCTGGGCGTCACGCCGCTGGCCCGCTGGGTGGGCGCGGCGGCGGCCGGCGTGGAGGCCCGCGTGATGGGACTGGGTCCCATCCCCGCGACCCGCAAGCTGCTCGCCCGCACCGGCCTGAGCGTGCAGGACCTCGACCTGATCGAACTGAACGAGGCGTTCGCCGCGCAGGCCCTGGCCTGCATCCGCGAACTGGAGTTGCCGCAGGAGCGCGTGAACGTGAACGGCGGCGCCATCGCCCTGGGGCACCCGCTGGGCATGAGCGGCGCCCGCCTGATCGTGGCCCTGACGCACGAACTGGCCCGCCGCGAGGGCCGCTACGGACTGGCGACCCTGTGCGTGGGCGTCGGGCAGGGTGAGGCCGCCATCATCGAGAGGATCGAAGCATGACGGTCACTGCAACCCCGACGGGTCTGAAGCACGTTCCGGTCATCACCGCCGCCGAGGCCGCCGCGCTGGTCAAGAGCGGCCAGACGCTGCTGGTGGGCGGCTTCGGCATGACCGGGAACCCGGTGCACCTCGTGCACGCGCTGGCCGAGACGGACGTGCGCGACCTGACGTACGTGGCGAACAACGTCGGCGAGGCGGGCCTGAGCGGCGGGCGACTGCTCCGCAACGGGCAGCTGAGGAAGGCCGTCGGGTCGTTCTTCACGAGCAACCGCGAGGCGGTGGCGGCCGCGCAGGAGGGCCGCCTGGAGGTGCAGCTCATCCCGCAGGGGTCGCTGGCCGAGGCGCTACGCGCAGGCGGGGCAGGCATCGGGGGCTTCTACACGCCCACCGCCGCCGGGACCGTCATCGCCGGGGACGCCGATGTGCGCGTCCTGAACGGCCGGGAGATGGTCTTCGTGCCCGCCCTGCGCGGCGACGTGGCCTTCGTGCGCGCGTGGCGGGCCGACGAGGCCGGGAACCTCCAGTACCGCCTGACCGAGCAGAACTTCAACCGCGCCATGGCGACCGCCGCCGACCTCGTCGTGGCGGAGGTCGAGGAGATCGTCCCGGTCGGCACCATCCCGCCCGAGGGGGTTCACACGCCGGGCCTGTACGTGGATTACCTCGTGCAGGCGACCCTGACCGCCGAGGCGCTCGGCAGCAGCGCGGACGTGAAGGGCAGCGCCAAGAAGGTGGACGAGGCGCGGATGCACATGGCCCGCCGCGCCCTGGCCGAGCTGCGGCGCGGGGACGTGGTGAACCTGGGCATCGGGATTCCCACGCTGGTCGCGGACCTGATCACCCCGGAGCACGGCGTGAACCTGCACACCGAGAACGGCATGCTGGGCGTCGGCCCCGCGCCCGAGCAGGGCGGCGCGCTGGACTACCCGGTGAATGCCGGGAAGATCCCGGTCACGGCGCTGCCCGGCGCGAGCTACTTCGACTCCGCCGACTCCTTCGGCATGATCCGCGGCGGGCACGTGGACGTGGCGGTCATGGGGGGGTTGCAGGTCGACGCGCAGGCGAACCTCGCGAACTGGGCGGTCCCGGGCAAGCCGCTGCTGGGCGTGGGCGGCGCGATGGACCTCGCCAGCGGCGCGCGGCGACTGATCGTCCTGATGACCCACACCGACCCGGACGGCACGCCCAAAGTGGTCCCCGAGTGCACCCTGCCGCTCACGTCGCGCGGCGCGGTCAGCATGATCATCACCGACCGGGCCGTGTTCGAATTCCGTGACGGGACGCTCACCCTGACCGAACTGATGCCCGGTGCCACGCTGGACGGGGTGCGTGCCAGCACGGGCGCACCGTTCGTCGAGGCGCTGTGACGACCCCGGCGCAGAGGCGTCTGCCACCCTCTTGCGCCGGCGTCCGCTGATACGGACTGCCGCCTGTTTCGCCCTCCACCCGCCAACCCACCGGGTTGCCGGCGCCACGCCCGACCGTCCGCTCTGCTCCCACTCGGCCTGCGGCGCAGCTCGGCGGGTCCGCCCGCTCGGATTGAACGGCTTACAAAGCCGTTCAATCCGAGTCCGTATGAGGAACGCGCCGCGTTCAGGACTTCAGGTCGTGGTGGGCGGCACTGTCCGGTGCGAGCGCCCCGTGCATCAGCAGGCTGAAGCGGTCCTGCCAGTCGCGCAGCACGTCCCGCTGGTCGCGGTGCCCCCCGTGCAGCAGCGCCAGGATGAACGCGTCGACCAGCAGCACGCTCAGCATGTTGACGTTCGCCTCCGGACGCAGGCGGCCCTGGCTCTGCATGGCCAGCAGCACCGGTTCCACCAGCGCGGCCAGGGTCAGGGCGGTCCGCATGCCGTCACCCGGCAGGTCCAGCCGCGCCTCGGTGCGCGCGGGGGCTGCCCTCTCGGCCGGCAGCGGCGAGGCCCCCAGGACCGCCTGACCGACCGCGCCCACCAGGTGACGGTACCGGACACCCAGGTCGGCCATGCGGGCCGTCACCTTGTCCCAGACCTGTTGCGGGTTCGCGCCGGCCCGCAGGCGTTCCAGCGCGTCGTCCCGGCTGGCCTGCACGGCCTTCTCGAAGTGCGCCAGCAGCATGTGCACCTTGCTGGGGTAGTACCGGTACAGGTTGGTGCGGCTCACGTAGGCGGCGCGCGCGATGTCCTGAGCGCTGATGGCGTCCAGACCGCTGCGTGCGAACAACTCGAAGGCCGCGCGGGCGATCCGGTCGCGGCGCGCCTCTTCCTGTTCCTGCCGGTCTACCTTCACGCGTTCAGGATACAGCCGGGGTCGGGCGGCGCGCACACCCCGGACCTTCATCTGACTGGTGGACACCTGCCGCGGGCCGGGGAGCACACCGAATCGGCGGCACAAGGGGGCTGCCGTACGGCCCTGCCCTGGCAACGCCCGTACGCTCTGCTCCGGAGCATACCCCGAAACGCCCGCGCGGCGCAGTGAGCTGTTCGCCTGACACGCCGCTGACCTTCGGCCTAGAGTGAATCACCGGAGCCGATCCCACCCTCCGGGAAAAGGAAGAGGTGAAAGCCGTGCACATCTACAAGCTGTCAGGCCGGAACGTTGAAGTCACCGACGCCATGCGTGATTACGTGCAGGAGAAACTCACGCGCTTGGACCGTTACAACGATCAGATCACCGACGCCCGCGTGACCCTGACCGTCCGTGACGTGCGGGACTCCGGCCGGCGAAACAGGGTCGAGGTGCAGCTGAACGTCCCCAGCGGCATCATCCGCGCCGAGGAACACCACGCGGACATGTACGCCGCCATCGACAAGGCCAGCGATGTGCTCGAACGTCAGCTGCGGAAATTCAAGACCCGTTACCTCAAGAGCCGTCACGAGGTCACGCCCCAGCCCGAACCCGGCCCAGCCGAGGCGGACGTGAACGCCGGCCTGGACGACGTGAGCGAATTCACGCCCGAGATCGTCCGCATGAAACGCTTCGACATGCGCCCCATGAGCCCCGAGGACGCCGTCGCGCAGATGGAGGCACTCGGGCATGACTTCTACGTGTTCATGCACATGCAGACCAACACCTGCGGCGTCGTGTACCGCCGCAAGGACGGGCACTACGGCCTGATCGAACCCAGCGTGCCGTGACAGCCGGGGCTCCCCGGGCGGGGGTGGAGGGTCGCCGCGG